>NZ_SCKY01000086.1:0-1428 GCF_004100315.1 Hydrotalea sp. AMD
GGCGTTAATAAATAGGGTTTCAATTTTATTTGGACGGCGAAAATAATAAAGGATTGCTTTCCCTCCAACTTTAGCTGTTTTGTTTTTGATATTTAATACAAAATTATGAGCCTTGCTCGTTTTTTTTTGACATTTATCGCCTGAACCCCGGCATTCTGCCCCCTATGGGTAATTTATTCATGGCGCCCATCATTTTTTTCATTTGTTCAAATTGCTTCATAAAGGCGTTTACTTCCTGAATATCTTTTCCGCTGCCTTTGGCAATACGTACCTTTCTTCGTTGGTCAATTAAATCGGGGTTGGCCCTTTCTTCGGGTGTCATGGAATGAATAATGGCTTCAACACCTTTAAACGCATCATCATTAATATCTACATCTTTAATGGCTTTGCCTACACCGGGTATCATGCCCATCAAATCTTTCAAGCTCCCCATTTTTTTAATTTGCTGCAGTTGTTCTAAAAAATCCTGAAAATCAAATTGGTTTTTTCTGATTTTTTTCTCCAGCTTTCTGGCACGTTCTTCATCAAATTGCTCCTGTGCTTTTTCTACTAATGAGGCAATATCGCCCATACCCAAAATACGCTGTGCCATACGGTCGGGATAAAACACATCGAGTGTATCCATTTTTTCGCCGCTGCTCATAAATTTAATGGGCTTCTGCACAGTGTATTTGATGGAAAGTGCCGCACCACCACGGGTATCGCCATCTAATTTGGTTAATACCACACCCGTAAAATCGAGCCGGTCGTTGAAGGCTTTGGCCGTATTTACCGCATCTTGTCCGGTCATGGCATCTACCACAAATAAAATTTCAGATGGATTTACCGCTTGTTTAATATTGGCCACTTCGGTCATCATTACTTCATCAATGGCCAAACGGCCGGCCGTATCAATAATCACCACATTTTTGTTCTGTGCCTTAGCGGCTTTCAGTGCATTTTGCACAATACTCACGGCATCTTTATTATCGCGTTCTGCATAAATGGGTACACCTACCTGTTCGGCTAAAACAGTTAACTGATCAATAGCAGCAGGGCGGTAAATATCGGCAGCCACCAGCATGGGCGATTGGCCTTTTTGGTTTTTTAAATAATTGGCCAGTTTGCTGGTAAAGGTGGTTTTACCACTACCCTGTAAACCTGCAATTAAAATAATGGCCGGATTGCCGCTTACTGAAAATTCAGCTGCCTTACCGCCCATTAATTCAGTTAATTCATCCTGCACAATTTTTACCATTAACTGACCCGGGCTAACGGCATTAATTACCTTTTCGCCAATGGCTTTTTCTTTTACTTTATCGGTAAATTCTTTGGCAATTTTAAAGTTCACATCTGCATCAATCAATGCCCTGCGAATATCTTTCACCGTATTGGCAACATTCAGCTCGGTAATACGTGCCTGGCCTTTTAGATTTTTAAATGCGGATT
>NZ_SCKY01000087.1:0-1420 GCF_004100315.1 Hydrotalea sp. AMD
TATATTTAGATGAAAGTCCGGCTCAGCCCGATATGATTCAAAGCCTACCCATTACAGATATTGCGTACATCAAAGTATTTCGCCCACCTTTCTTTGGCTCCATGGGCGGTGGCAGTGGTGGTGCCATTGCTATTTATACCAAAAGAGGCAATGATAGCAAACGCAATAACAACGCCAATACACCGGGGTTAGATAATACCATTTTAGGCGGTTATACTAAGTTTAAACAATTCTTCAGCCCTGATTACGACAAATCGAATGATGCGTTTGGCGATGATGTAAGAAGCACCCTTTATTGGAACCCTTATGTGTTAACCAACAAGAAAAGTCCACAGTTGAAATTAGATTTTTATAATAACGACATCAGCAAAAAATTAAAAATTATTATTGAAGGGTTTAATGCCGATGGGAAGCTAACTCATATAGAAAAAGTGTTGCAGTAAATAAACAAATGATTATTACATGATAGCATTGTTGGTATAGCAATGCTATTTTTTTATTTTTAATAAATCCCTATAATCATCCACAACATTCCCGCCACCACTATCCATCCCACTATTTGTAACCACAATGCATGCCGGTAATTCGGAGTTATACGATATTTAAGCGCAGCTAACAAAATAATCACCAATGCCAGGGGTAAAATAAACCCATTCACTGTACCGGCCCATACCAATACATTAACAGGTTGGCCTATCCATTCAAATATTCCGGTAGATAGTAGTATGAAACCTGTTACCCATATTTTTTGTTGTGCTTCAATTGCAGGATGAAATGTTTTAATGAATGAAATGGCTGTAAAAGATGCACCAATAACCGAGGTAATAGAAGCTGCCCACATAACCATTCCAAAAAAGAAATAACCCATATTGCCGGCAACAATTTTAAATACCGATGCCGCAGGGTTAGCAGCATCTATCCACTTACCCTGCACCACCACACCCAGTGCTGCCAAAAACAAAACAAACCGCATAATTCCCGTTAGCACAATACCCGTAACAGCGCCTTTATTTACCTTTCCAAGATTAGTAATACCGGTAATACCCACTTCTAATAAACGATGGGCGCCCGCAAAAGAAATATAACCACCTACCGTACCACCTACAATGGTAATAATGGCGAGTGCACTCACTTTGCCGGGCCATACCATTTGCACCATAGCATCTGCAACGGGTGGATGGGCTACAAAGGCTACATAACAGGCTAATACAATCATTAATATTCCCATGTATTTGGTAAATACGTCCATGGCACGGCCTGCATCTTTCTGCCAAAAAATGAACAATGTAATGGCTGCACTGATGGCAGCACCAATGGGGGTGGGTAAGCCGGTACATACCTGTATACCTAAACCTGCCCCGGCAATATTACCGGTATTAAAAGCAATGCCTCCGAATACAATCATAGCTGCCAATACATA
>NZ_SCKY01000051.1:0-6805 GCF_004100315.1 Hydrotalea sp. AMD
ATTTAAAAAACGCCCCCCCTGTATTAGTGATTGAAGGAATGATTACCAATACTTCACCTGCACGGGTGCTCATTTCCAAATCGGTTGCTTTTAGTGCCGATAATGTATTTCCCCCGGTTACCGATGCATTGGTTACCATTACAGATGGTGGGGGTAACGTATACCCATTACTGCAAACAAGTCCGGGTACTTATGTTAATAACAATTTATTGGGTATACCCGGTACTACTTATCGGCTGCAGGTTATAGAAAATGGAACTACATATACAGCCACATCTACCATGCCGCTTCAGGTTAACTTAGATAGTTTACTGGTATCTAATATTGTTTTTGCTGGAAAAATCATACCTATTGTTCAGCCAAAATATACCGACCCTGCCAATGTGGCCAATTACTATTGGTTTATACAATACATTAATGGGATAGAAAATCAGCGCATATTTGTGTGGGATGATAATTTAACCAATGGTGGTATATCAACACGTCCTTTAATTGAGCCCGACAGTACCATTAATCCGGGCGATACCATTATGGTAGAAATGCGTTGTATAGATAAACCCATTTACCAATATGTACGTGGATTACAAGATTTACAAAATAATGCAGCCACGCCGGCTAATCCTACCAGTAATATTAGTGGCGGGGTATTGGGTTATTTTAGTGCACATACCCGGCAGCGTAAATCGGTAATTATACCACAGTAGTATACTAACCAGCATACAATAAAAAAATAGCGGGCCTTTTATGCAATGGTAATTGGGTTGTTTTCCATTGTGCTATGGTTTTGGTTACAATTACTTCTGTTGCTGATGTAATATCTGCGCCTACGCAAAGCAGGGTATTTTCTTTACAAACCTGTAGTAAATCTTGCAATAAAGCTTGATTGCGATAAGGTGTTTCAATAAAAATTTGGGTACTGTTGTGTTGGCGCGATGCGTTTTCCAAGGCTTTTATTTTGTTTTTTCTTTCAACTGAATCAATAGGTAAATAACCTTCAAACGCAAAGCGCTGTCCGTTCATGCCACTAGCCATGAGTGCCATAATAATGGCATTAGGACCAACCAATGGATGTATGGTTGCCTGCAATTGCTGGGCTGCTGCCACCAGTATTTGACCCGGATCGGCAATGCCGGGGCAACCTGCTTCACTAACAATGCCAATTGTTTTACCGGCCAATAATAGTGTTGTAAAAGCAGCTAGTACCTCCTCTTCCGCCTTATGAATGGTAAACCAAGTATAGGCATCAATGTCCATCTCTTTCCATAGCTGTTTAAAATAGCGCCGAGTGGTTTTTTCATGCTCTACAAAAAAAGCGTTACACTGTTGAATAACGGGTAATATTTGTGCCGGTAATACATGCAAAGCACCATCATATAAAGGTGCGGGAATTAAGTATACGGTTCCTGTAGGTATTTGTTTCACCATTTAATGATATTAAGTGGGATGAGAAGCGTTGGGTTTTCCGGGTACATAAATCTTAGGGGCAGCTGCCTCATGCAGCGGATATACGGCAAGGGTTGCTGCTACAATAGCATAGGCGGGCGCCAATACCCAACCAATAAAGGGTACAAGGTGCATGGCATAAAACACTAAACCATTGCCAATGGCCAAACCCCGGTGGGTACCTACATAAAAAGCACTTTCACTCATTGTTTTTTGGTGACGTTCCATACTATAGTCTAACATAGAAAATCCATAATAATACCCCTCTACAAATAAGGCAATAATAGGGGTAATTAAGCCAAATAGCGGAATAATACTTAACAGCATTAAAGCAATTAAATATACCGTTTGCCATAATGCATTGCGAATAGCCAGCCGAATGCCGCGCCACATATCGGTACCCAATTGGCGTAAACTAAACGGATAATCTTGGTGATTGATGATGGCCTCGGTTTTTTCACTTAAATAAGCAAATACCGGGGAGCCCACAATTAGGTAAAAATATTTAAAGAAAGAAAAATAAAACAACAACTGAATAAGCAATAAACCCAAACTAGAAAGTGTAAACAAAAATCCCAACCAAGTACTTTGTATTTTATCTAACCAGGTTTTTAAGCCCGTTTTTAAACTAAGCCATTCAATAACGCCACTGGTGGTATGTAGAAAAAAGCCCATGCTGAATACAAATAGCAAGGCATATAAAATACCCGGTATAATTATCCATTTCCACAACTTGTGTTGTTTTATGAATTGATGGGCTTTAAAATAGGCCTGAATTGCTATAATAATTTCTTTCAGCAAAGGGGGTTTTTGCTACGAAAATAATCGTTTCTTGTTGTTTTTGGTAGTATTGAAATTGAAATGGCCCTTTTTAAGAAATTGTTGGGAATAGAATCGATACTAATTTTATCGATTTTTGTGGTATGAATAACGGGTATATACAACCATTACCCCTTTCTGTTTTCCAAACTACAGATGTGGTAGCTATTGCCCAACAATTATTGGGTAAGCTTTTAATTACGCAATTTCAGCAACAATGTACCATTGGTAGAATTGTAGAAACAGAGGCCTATGCCGGTATTACCGATAAAGCCTCTCATGCATACGGTGGCCGTTATACCCCACGAACCCAAACCATGTATGCGGCCGGTGGCTGTGCCTATGTGTACTTGTGTTATGGTATACATTACTTGTTTAATGTGGTTACCGGACCGGTTAATACCCCGCATGCCGTTTTAATTAGAGCCATTGAACCGGTAGCGGGTTTGCCTATTATGTTACAACGTATGGGCAAAGTAAAGGCCGATTATACAGTTGGGCGTGGGCCGGGTAATGTAACCAAGGCATTGGGTATAAACCGCTTACATAATGCACAATTACTACATGAACATGAGCTGTATATTGGTGATGATGGATATAAAGTAGCAGAAAGTGATTATTTAGTTACACAACGGATAGGTGTTGACTATGCTGGTGATGATGCCTTATTGCCTTATCGTTTTTTGATGAAAGGGAATAAATATGTAAGCGGGAAAAAACTAAGTTAAAGCAATAAGGGGTAAAAAATTAAAATTTGGGGCAACTAATGGGTTTAGCATCACTGCGCTTTTGAATATAAATGAGTGACACTTCAATACCACCCACTCCTTGAGAAGCCGTTTTTAAAGAAGAGGTATTTACATCATACGAGGCACCCAGCCTAAAACTGCCATATTCTATACCCACATAAGGTATAAAGGCATCTCTTAAACGCAGCCAGGTACCTGCATATACACTTACATCTTGCGCTAAATTTAATGTAGGGGTAAATTGAAAAGCGCCACCCAATACTGTTTCAGAAGCGCCTCCCTGAAAGCTTTGTAAAGCACTTAAGTGCAAAGTAGTATTATCGCTAATAGGAAAATAAGTACCGGCATGAATAGTGGCACGCGGATTTAAGGAATAAGTAGCACCGGTGAATGATTGTTGCGGGCGGGTAATATGGTACAAACTAACGCCAAAATAAAAATTATTCCGATCAGAAGTACTGCCATTATATAGAATACCTGCATTTACATCCATGTAATTTGATTTAAGTGTAGCCCCATTAAAAACTTCACTGGTAACACCCGTAAAACCATTGCTGGTCAATTGGTCTTCAAAAGTGAGGCCTGCCGTATTAATCATCATATTGGCATAAGTTAATTGTACACCCAAACCAATGGTATTATTACCATCCTCATCCAAGCCCTTATGATAGGCGGTAGAAACTGTAGCATAATTAAACTTAACAGCTCCATTGGCACTATTATCATTATACGCCATAAAACCAAGTCCCCACACATCATTAGAGGCAATTTTATTTTGCATAATATGAAAATCAATAGAAGCAGTGCCGGTAGTAAAAGCATTATTAATGGTAGGCCATTGGTTACGGTAATTACCGGCTACCCGTAAGTCGCCATCAAACTTACCGGTGAAAGCAGGACTAAGGGTAAGTGGGGAAGAAAAAAACTGTGAGAAATGCGGATCTTGTGCCAATAGTTGTTGGCAAGCCATGAGCAGAAAGGTAAATAGTACAATTTTTTTCATTGGTGCGTTTGCAAAGTAATATAACAACTGTGGCAGCAAATGGTGCTAAGTGGTTATCCGCCTTTTCCTATTTAAGTTTACAAAAAACAGATTTACAAATTACAGGAAATGCTGTATATCAGTTTCATTTGTTGAATGATTTAACAAAAAAAATTACGATTGGTCTTTTGCGCCATAAGCCAAATCGCCGGCATCACCCAGTCCGGGAACAATATATCCTTTAGCGGTAAGTTCATCATCAATATCACCGCACCAAATATGAATGTTTTCGCCACAGGCCCTATGTACAAATTCAATACCTACCGAGCAGGCAATTGCAGCCACCACATGAATGGCTGCCGGTGTATATTCTTGTTGAATGTATTGAATGGTTTTTACCAGTGAAGCGCCGGTTGCCAGCATGGGGTCGCTGATAATCACTGTTTTATCATCTAAAGAAGGGCAGCTCATGTATTCTAAACATATTTCAAAACTACCGTCATGATGGTGCTTTCTATAAGCAGAAACAAAGGCATTATCGGCCTTGTCAAAATAGTTTAGCATACCTTGGTGCATAGGCAAACCTGCTCTTAAAATGGTAGCTAAAACAGGTTGTTCCAATAAAACTTTACTATTATGGATACCTAAGGGAGTAGGTATTTCTACTTCATGCCAAGGCAGAAGTTTACTAATTTCATAAGCCGCAATTTCACCAATTCTTTCTAAGTTACGCCTAAAGCGCATCCTATCGGTTTGAATATGTATGTTCCTGATTTCTGCCGTCCAATTACTCACCAAACTATGGGCATCACTCAAATTAATAATCATATATACAATTGCATTTAGGGTACTAAAATGCTGTAAAATAAAGGTAAAAAATTGGAACTAGCCGCATTTGCCTTTATTGAAGACACGATTGCCCTATATAAACTTGTTGATGCGGCAAAGCATCCGCTCTGTTCATTGCCCGGGTAAAAAAATAGGAGGTAAGTAAAGTAGGAGCTCCGGCATCATTCAAAGAACAGGCAGCCCAATGTAAAACCGAACAGGTTAAACTGTTTTCAATGCACTTCAACTGTACGTAAATGAGGAGCAACTAGTTAAAAAGGGGTGTTGTGCGAATTCCATAACCCTCAATACACAATTATTTTCCTTTGTTATTGGAACAAAGGGTGCAGCACAAAATGATGGATACGCATGATGACCAATTAACATATTCCTTGTTAAACAATTTACAAGTATAGGCGCTTAGTAAAAAGGTACAAAATTACCAAAGAACAAGCAGTTTATATAGATGAACCCGTGGCAGCATTAATCATCAACGGTACAAGTGTTATAGGATAATCAATAAAAAGTAGTAGAATAAATATAAGGCAACACCATCTTACGCAATAAAAATTGTTTCAATATAAAGAAGATAGTTTTAGCCACGAAATATTCTAATTAGAAAGTGTTTAATACCATAAGTAATAATTCCTGTTTTATTTTCGGAATGGGTTTTTTCGGCTATTTTTTTAACATGGGTTTCAATAGTGCGGGGCGATAAATGTAAAAATTCGGCAATAGATTTATATTGGTGGTGGGTAGCCAATAATTGAATGATTTTTTGCTCACTTTTAGAAAAGATAGGGATATTTTGGTTGTCCTTATTCTTGTTTAAACGAATGAATATTTTTTGAACCAATGCTTCATCCCACAATGGATCTATAAATACTTTATTTGCCCTAACAGCCTCTAAGGCCATTTTTAATGAAGTGTTTTGAGCAATTTTCAGGGAGCCTTTTGCAACAACGGCATCCACACCCATATCCATTAATTCTGCTATATCGGTTTCGGTTATTAAACCGGAAATCATGATTATTTTAATAGAAGGAACAAACAATTTAACCAAATGGCTCAATGCCATCCCATCCATTTCCGGCATTTGGCAATCGGTTAAAATAATATCAGGCGTTTGTTGGGTTTCTACCAACGATTCAAAAAAAGCCATAGGTTGGGTATACTTTTGTATGGTAAAACGGCCCGATATACGATGCACGGCCTGTGCAATCAATTCTACATCGCGTAAGCGGTCGTCAACAATGGCTATATGTTCCATGCCTTCACTATTCATACAATAGAATATAATGCAATATTAAATTATTTATTTATACTGAGTAATTTTTTGTGTAAATATTTTAAAAAAAGATAATTGATAGCGTAGAAATCCGCAAAAAATAGCGTAAAACTACGTAGGTTTTATAGGGTAATCGGTTAGTATATTTACTGTGTGATTGGGGATAATCATGTAACCCTTAACCGGTAAAGTAACAGAAGGGGATTCTGTTTATTATAAAGGCCGTATAATAAATAGGAAATACCCCAATACTGCAGACAAGCAGGTAAAAAAACTGCTGAACATCTGACCCCATGAGTGTTAGGCAGGGGAGGGTAATTTTTATTTTTTATAAATTATTACATAAAACTATTTGTTTATGAAAAAGATACATTGTTTACAATCCATTTATTCAAAATGGTTTGTTTTTATTATAATGTTGAGTGTTGTCATGTGTACAAGTTGCAAAAAACACTTTAATTCTTCAATAGCAGCACAAGGAGAGGACGGGATACAACCTTTTAACTTTAATTGGGAAACAGTTGATTGGATGCCTACTCCCGCTGTTGTAGGTCAAACCTTAATAAATCCACCATGGATTGGGCAGGGAAGTATAACTTCTATATATGGTATTGATGTAGCGAATGATTACAAGGCAAGTGATGGATGGGTTTTAGTGTATAATAGTTTTGACCCAAATTCTCCTGGTCCGTTGGA
>NZ_SCKY01000027.1:0-43091 GCF_004100315.1 Hydrotalea sp. AMD
TTTTCTTACTACCATTTTTAAAAAAGAAAAACATTTGGGCAAACGGGTGGATTATATTTTCTGTTCCGATGAACACCTACTGTCTATGAACCAGCAATTCCTGCAACATGATACTTATACCGATATTTTAACGTTCAATTTAACCGAAGAACCTGCTTCCGGTATTGTAGCGGAAATTTATATCAGTACCGATCGCGTGAAGAAAAATGCTGTGCAACATGGCACCACATATCAGGAAGAACTACTCCGTGTGATGATACATGGTATCCTGCATTTATGTGGGTATCGCGATAAAACGGCAAGCGAAAAGACCTTGATGCGGGAAAAAGAGGCCTTTTATATCAATGCTCTTGAATCCATTTCCCAATAAATCCTACCCGTTTCACGTGGAACAAATTAGTGTGATTGAATGGAGTGGTTTCACGTGGAACAATTCCATGCATCCATAAAACCCCTATTCGGGTGTACATTTGCAAAAAACAAAACAAGATGTTTGCTGAATACGATGTGATTGTAGTAGGTGCCGGACATGCCGGTTGTGAGGCTGCTGCCGCCGCTGCCAATATGGGCAGTAAGGTTTTATTGATTACCATGAATATGCAAACCATTGCCCAAATGAGCTGTAATCCGGCCATGGGGGGTATTGCTAAAGGACAAATTGTACGGGAGATAGATGCTCTGGGGGGCTATAGCGGTATTGTAACCGATAAAAGCATGATTCAGTTTAGAATGCTGAATAAGAGCAAAGGACCGGCCATGTGGAGTCCAAGGGCACAAAACGACCGTATGTTGTTTGCCGCCACTTGGCGGGTAATGCTGGAAAACACACCCAATGTAGATTTTTACCAGGATATGGTACGCCAACTCATGATTCACAACAACAAAGCCTGTGGGGTAATTACCCAATTGGGTCATGAAATTAAGGCCAAAGCAGTGGTAGTAACCAGCGGTACTTTTTTAAATGGGGTGATTCATATAGGTGAAAAACAGTTTGGCGGTGGCCGTGTAGCCGAAAAAGCGGCTATCGGTATTACCGAACAATTGGTAGCCGAAGGCATGGAAAGCGACCGATTGAAAACTGGAACACCCCCAAGGGTTGATGGTAGAAGTTTAGATTATACCAAAATGGAAGAACAAAAAGGGGATGACACCATTACCGGATTTTCTTATTTACCCCATGTACCCATTCGCCCCGAACAACAAAAAAGTTGCTTTATTACCTATACCAATACCACCGTTCATGATATTTTAAAAACAGGATTCGATAGAAGTCCGATGTTCCAGGGTAGAATTGAAGGTGTAGGCCCAAGATATTGCCCCAGTATTGAAGACAAAATTAACCGATTTGCAGAGCGCGACAGGCACCAGCTATTTGTAGAACCCGAAGGATGGCATACGGTAGAGATCTACGTAAATGGTTTTTCTACTTCTTTACCTGAAGAAGTACAAATACAGGCACTAAAGCAGGTTCCCGGATTTGAAAACTGTAAAATATTCCGCCCAGGTTATGCCATTGAATATGATTTCTTCCCCCCTACTCAATTAACCCATTCATTAGAAACCAAAACCATACAAAACCTGTTTTTTGCCGGCCAGATCAATGGTACCACCGGTTACGAAGAAGCCGCCTGCCAGGGTATTATGGCCGGTATCAATGCCCACTTAAAAACCAAAGCCGAAGCGCCATTTATTTTAAAAAGAAGCGAAGCCTATATTGGGGTGTTAATTGATGATTTAATTAGTAAGGGCACCGAAGAACCCTACCGCATGTTTACCAGCCGCGCCGAATTTAGAACACTGCTGCGGCAGGACAATGCTGACCTGCGCCTTACCGAAATAAGTTACCGCATGGGCCTGGCTGGTCAGGAAAGAATGGACCGGGTACAACAGAAAAGAATTGCTGTAGCTCAAATTACTGAACAACTGCAACAATACAATGTAGAACCAGATACGATAAATGATTATTTAGAAAGCGTTGCCTCTGCCCCATTGAATGAAAAACAAAAAGCGGCTAAATTATTATTGCGCCCTTCGGTTAATCTTTCAGCAATGTTACAAAGCTTGCCTGAACTACAGGCTGTTTTCAACAACAAAGATGCCGACCATTTAGAGCAGGCAGAAATTCAAATAAAGTACGAACGTTATATTGCTAAAGAACAAGAACTGGTAGAAAAAATGAGCCAAATGGAAGATTTAATCATTCCGGATAGTTTTGATTACGATAGGCTGCAAGCCCTTTCCTCTGAAGCCAGACAGAAATTTAAAAAAGTAAAACCACGAACCATTGGGCAGGCCGGTAGAATTAGTGGCGTAAATCCCAGCGATATTCAAATACTCATGGTGTATATGGGCCGATAATTCCTTAATTTTAAGGTATTCATCTAAACAAACACTTATGCACAAGAAAATTTGGTTACCTGCATTATTGCTAATGCTGATGGCCGCCGGTGGTTTAATGGCCTGTCATACATCGCCTAAATCTGTTACCGTACAAGAATACTTTGCACCACAAGATTCCGGGGTACAAACCGCCGGAATTAAAATGATCCCTATTCAAACCCCTGTGGGCACTTTTCGGGTATGGACCAAACGGATTGGTAACAATTCCACCATTAAAGTATTATTGTTACATGGCGGTCCGGCTATGACGCATGAATACTTAGAATGTTTTGAAAGCTTTTTTCCCAAAGAGGGATTTGAAATGATTGAATACGATCAGTTAGGCTCTTATTACAGCGACCAGCCCACCGATAGCAGTTTATGGACACTGCCCCGCTTTGTGGAAGAAGTAGAACAGGTTAGAAAGGCATTGGGATTGAATAAAGATAATTTTTATTTGCTGGGTAATTCTTGGGGCGGCATTCTGGCTATGCAATATGCCCTGAAATACCAGCAAAACCTGAAGGGATTGATTATTTGTAACATGATGAGCAGTTGTCCGGATTACGGCAAATATGCCGATCAGGTACTGGCCAAACAAATGGATCCAAAAGTATTGGATACCATTCGTGCCATAGAAGCCCGCGGCGATTATAAAAATCCCAAATACATGCAACTGCTGTTACCCAATTTCTACAAACAGCACCTGTGCCGTTTAGCCGAATGGCCCGATCCGGTAAACCGCGCCTTTAAACATGTAAATGAAACCATTTATACCATGATGCAGGGCCCTTCAGAATTTGGCATTGCAGGCCGCTTAGCCAATTGGGATATCAAAGACCGCCTGAAAGAAATTGTCGTACCTACTTTGGTGGTAGGCGCCAAATACGATACAATGGACCCCGACCACATGAGCTGGATGAGCAAACAGGTACAACATGGCCGCTATTTGTATTGCCCCGAAGGCAGCCATTTAGCCATGTGGGATGACCAGCAACATTTTTATCCCGGCGTTATCAGCTTTATTAAAGAGGTGGACAATGGCAATCTTAAATAATATAATATTTTAATATAATTAAAAGCGAGGAGTTTTTCCCTCGCTTTTTTTATGGCGTTAACCGTAAAAATCAGGTTTATCACCGAAAAAATGATGAGCGGTTTTATTCCTAAATCAAAAATAGTAGCTTTAAACATCCTTACTTCAAAACCAAAGATTATGAGAAAAGTACAACTTCTGCTACTGGGGCTTATTATTGGCCTACTGGTACATGCACAGGAAACCTTTCCGGTAAACGGGGTAGCAGACCCCCGAACCCGAGCGTATGCGTTTATTAATGCCACCATTGTTAAAGATGCGCAAACCACCCTTAACAATGCCACTTTATTGATAAAAGAGGGCAAGATACTGGCAGTTGGCAATGCAGTAACCATACCTGATGATGCGGTAGTAGTAGATTGCAAGAACAAATACCTTTACCCTTCGTTTATAGATGTCTATACCGATTATGGCGTAACCGAACCCATCCGTCCTTCCGGCGGCTTTAATTATATGGCTCCCACCCAGTTTACTTCGAATATCAAAGGCGCTTATGGCTGGAACCAGGCCATTAAGCCACAGGTAAATGCCATTGATCAGTTTAATGCCGACGATAAAAAAGCCGAATCCTATCGGATGATGGGTTTTGGTACCGTATTAACCCATGTAAAAGATGGGATAGCCCGCGGAACCGGTACAGTGGTTACTTTAGCCAATGAGGCCGATAATTTTGTGGTAGTGAAAGAAAAAGCATCTGCCCATTATTCCTTCAGCAAAGGCAGTTCCACCCAAAGCTACCCTACCAGTTTAATGGGTTCCATAGCATTATTGCGCCAAACCTATTTAGATGCCAAATGGTATAAAAATAAACCGGCCACTGAAGGTACCAATTTGTCTTTAGAAGCCTGGAATAATATTCAGTCGTTACCACAAATATTTGAAGCAGACGATAAATGGAACGATTTACGTGCCGATAGAATTGGGGATGAATTTGGAGTACAATATATTATTAAAGGTGGTGGTAATGAATATCAGCGCATGCCCGAAATAATTGCTTCTAAAGCAACGTATATTTTACCGCTTAATTTTCCCCAGGCATTGGATGTAGAAGACCCCAACGATGCCCGCTTTGTGTCGCTGGCCGATATGAAAAACTGGGAACTGGCTCCCACCAATCCCGCTGCTTTTGAAAAAGCCAATGTGCTTTTTTGTTTAACCACCAGCGATTTAAAAGATGTAAAACAATTTATGCCCAACTTACGGAAAGCCATTGCCGATGGTCTTTCTGAAAAAACCGCATTGGAAGCATTAACCAAAATACCCGCTACCCTGCTGAATGTGTACGATAAAGTAGGCAGCTTAGATGCAGGTAAATTAGCCAACTTTATTATTACCACTGGTCCGGTATTTGATGAGAATACCAAAATAGTTGAAAACTGGATCCAGGGAAAAAACTATGCCATTAACCCTGCAGAATGGAACACCGTTAGTGGAGAATATACTTTGACGATTCATACACCCAAGGGAACACAGCAATACAATTTGTTGGTAAAAAACAGCACTACTGCACAAATACTACAAGCCGATACCGTTGGTGTGAAATTGAGCTATGATGGTAAAGCAGTAAAAATGCAATTTGCTTTGGAAGGCAATAAAAAAGCTGAAGGCGAACGCCCACACCGAACCGGACAATATTTATTAAGCGGCCTGGCACTGAAAGAAAACTGGAGTGGTACCGGAAAAGATGATATGGGCAATGCCTTTACCTGGACAGCCACCTATACCAAACCATTACCTGCAGAAACAGCCAATAACAGAAAAAGAATGCAAAGCAGACCAATGGCAAAAGTAACCTATCCGTTTGATGGTTATGGCTTTGAAGAAATGCCGAAACAACAAACCCTGCTCATTAAAAATGGTACGGTATGGACCAACGAAAAAGAAGGGGTAGTTACCAATACCGATATATTAATTAAAAATGGCAAAATATCCAAAGTGGGTAAAAATTTAAGCGACCCCTCAGCCAAAGTAATTGATGCAACCGGTATGCACGTAACACCGGGCATCATCGATGAACACTCGCATATTGCTGCTGCCTCAATTAATGAAGGCGCACAATCTGTTACTTCTGAAGTAAGAATTGGCGACAACCTGAATCCTGACGATATTAATATTTACCGCCAGTTAAGTGGTGGCGTAACTACCTCGCATATATTACATGGATCGGCCAATACCATTGGCGGCCAAACCCAATTAATTAAATTACGGTGGGGCGCCGATGATGAGCAGTTGAAGTTTGCAGGCGCTGATCCCTTTATCAAATTTGCATTGGGCGAAAACGTTAAACGCACCACATCGCCTGCCAATAACCGTTTCCCTGATACACGTATGGGGGTAGAACAGGTATTGGTAGATGCCTTTACCCGTGCATTGGATTATGAAGCTGCCATGAAAAAAGATCCTGCAGGTACCCGGAGAGATTTGGAATTAGATGCATTGGTCGAAATTCTCAATAAAAAACGATTTATCACCTGCCATTCCTATGTACAAAGCGAAATTACTTCGGCAATGCGGGTAGCAGAACGTTTTGGTTTTCGTTTCAACACCTTCACCCATATTTTAGAAGGATATAAAGTGGCCGATAAAATGAAAGCACATGGTGCCAACGCTTCTACCTTCTCTGATTGGTGGGCGTATAAAAATGAAGTAAAAGATGCCATTGCATACAATGCTTCTATTATGCATAAAGTAGGATTGAATGTTTGTATCAATTCAGATGATGCAGAAATGGCACGCCGTTTAAATCAGGAAGCAGCCAAATCAATTAAATATGGCGGCATGAGCGAAGAAGATGCTTTGAAAATGGTAACCATTAATCCCGCCAAAGCTTTACATGTAGATAACAAAGTGGGCAGTATTAAAGAAGGCAAAGATGCAGATATAGTAATTTGGTCAGCAAATCCGTTGAGCATTTATGCTTCGGCACAAAAAACCATTGTGGATGGTATTGTTTATTTTGACAGGGAAAGAGATGCACAATTGCGAAAAAAAATTCTGGAAGAGCGCAACCGCCTTATTCAGAAAATGATTGGTGAAAAAAGAAACGGCACTCCGGTAATACCGGCACAACCCAGTTGGCAATATGTATTAAGTTGTGGTGATCACGACCATCATGATGGCATGATAACAATTGATATTAGCGAAGACGATGGTATTTCATCCGCCACTTTAGAAACCATTTCTCAAAACAAATAAATCAATTCATTCCAATCATAGAATGAACCTTACATCAAAAAATTAGGAATCATGAAAAATATTAAAATAACCCTCATGCTTGCAGCCTTGTTCCTGATGAACGCTGCCGCCTTTGCGCAAGATGATGTTTTGCCTGCAAAACCCTATATGGGTCGGTTGTTTATTACCAATGGTACCGTACATGTTGGCAATGGCAGTGTAATCGATAAAGCTACTATTGAAGTAAACAATGGAAAAATAGTGGCAATACATACCACAGAAGTTACCATACCTGCCGATGCCAAAAAAGTAGATGCTACCGGCAAACAGGTATATCCCGGCTTAATTTTATCCAATACCGATTTAGGTTTAAAAGAAATAGCCAATGGCGTACGTGGCAGTAATGACTATTTAGAATTGGGCGACTTGAATCCGAATGTACGGTCTATAGTAGCTTATAATACCGATTCAAAAATCATTAATACACTTAAAGCCAACGGTATACTATTGGCGAGTGTAACACCCGAAGGCGGCAGCATTAGCGGCTCCTCTTCTGTTGTACAATTAGATGCCTGGAATTGGGAAGATGCCGCTTATAAAATGGACAATAATATTCACATGAATATGCCCAGCTTTATTCGTCGCCCCGGTAGAAGATTTGGTGCCGTAAACCCAGTTAATATGACCGACCCCGCTAAAGCTGCCTACGAAAAAATAGAAGAATTGAAAAACTTCTTTCGTCAGGCTAAAGCTTATTTGGCAGAAAGCAAACATGCACAAACCAATTTAAAGTTTGAAGCCGTAAAAGGCTTGTTCAATCAAAGTAAACATTTGTTCGTTCATGCTGATCAGGTAAAACAAATGCTGGCTGCCATTGATTTTGCAAAAGAATTTGGATTTAAAGTAACCATTGTAGGCGCCAGCGATAGCTACCAGATTGCCGATTTATTGAAAGCCAATGATATTTCAGTAATTTTAAATCAGGAACACGCCTTGCCTACAACAGAAGATGATGATGTAGACCAGCCCTATAAAACCCCCGGCGAATTGCAAAAAGCCGGCGTTTTATTTGCTTTGAACGATGCATTTGATGAAGCCCGATACCGCAACCTGATGTTTAATGCCGGAACGGCAGCTACTTATGGATTAACCAAAGAACAGGCTTTACAAGCCATTACCCTAAACAGCGCCAAAATTTTAGGCATTGATGACAAAACCGGTTCTATTGAAGCAGGGAAAGATGCCAATATTGTTGTAAGTGATGGAGATATATTAGATATGCATTCCAGCATCATCCGCCATGCCTTTATTCAGGGTAGAGAAGTGAGTTTAGAAAACAAACAAACCGAACTGAACAGAAAATATTTAACCAAATATGGTTTAACGCAGTAGTGGAGCCCAATATGCACAAAAACCAAAAAGAGGTTGCCACACCACAAATGGCAGCCTCTTTTCTTTTTCGCCTCCGCGCATTTCTATACCTTAGCTGTTATGCAGAAAAAATTGTTTTTATTAGATGCGTTTGCGCTCATTTTTCGCGCTTATTATGCATTGATACGCAGCCCCAGAATAACCAGCAAAGGCAAAAATACCAATGCGCAGTTTGGATTTACCAATACATTAATTGAGTTAATGAACAAGGAAAAGCCTACCCATTTGGCCGTATGCTTTGACATGGAAGGGCCTACCGAGCGGCACACCGATTTTGCAGATTATAAAGCCAACCGTCAGGAAACTCCGGAAGATTTACTGGCTGCCATTCCTGATATAAAAAAAATTATACAAGCCTTCAACATTCCCGTTATCGGTATTCCCGGTTATGAAGCAGATGATGTAATTGGTACACTGGCCTGGGAAGCACACGATGCAGGCTATGAAGTATTTATGGTAACCCCCGATAAAGATTATGGCCAGTTGGTACGCGATGGCATTACGATTTATAAACCGGCCTACCAGGGGGGTAATGTAGAATTGATGGGCCCGAAAGAAGTTTGTGAAAAATGGAATATCGATAGCATTAGTCAGGTAGTTGATATGTTAGGTTTAATGGGCGATGCAGTAGACAATATTCCCGGTATACCCGGAATTGGCGAAAAAACAGCCGCCAAATTATTAAAAGAATATGGCACGCTGGAAAATGTATTGGACAACGCCGACAATATTAAAGGAGCACTGGGTGAGAAAATCAGAGCCGGGAAAGAAAGCGCCATCATCAGTAAAAAATTGGCTACCATTATTACCAATGTGCCGGTTAGCTTTCATGAAGAAAATTTTCGATTAAAGCCATTCGATAAAGAAAAACTAATTGAAGTATTTACCGATTTAGAATTTAAAACCTTAGGCAAAAGAGTATTGGGAGAAGATTTGCCCGCATTTACCACTGCGCCGCAGGCCATACAAACCGATTTGTTTGGTGCACCGGTGGCTACTCAAACAAACAATGGTAGCAAACCGACCACCTACGTCAGCCCTACACCGTCAGTTGAAAATTTTGGAATAAAAGACAGCAGCAATACAGAACACACTTATCATTTAGTGAACACACCTGCTGCTATTCACAATTTAGTGGGAACCTTATTGCAGCAAAAAGAAATAGCATTTGATACCGAAACAACAGGCTTAGATGCAAATCTGGCGCAAATGGTAGGTATGAGTTTTGCCTATCGCCCACACGAAGCCTTTTACGTACCGGTGTCCAAAGAAAAAATAGCCGCCGCTGCATTGTTACAACAGTTCCTGCCACTATTTAATCATGAAGCTGTTTTGTGGATAGGCCAAAATATTAAATACGATTTATTGGTTTTAAAATGGCAGGGTATTGAGTTAAAAGGTAAAATTTTAGATACCATGTTGGCTCATTATGTAATTGAGCCCGATGGCAAACACAATATGAATGGATTGAGCGAACAGTATTTACATTATCAACCCATTTCTATAGAAACACTGATTGGCAAAAAGGGTAAAGGGCAAGGCAATATGCAGGATGTAGAATTGGAAAAGATAAAAGAATATGCGGCAGAGGATGCTGATATAACCCTGCAATTAAAACAGGTTTTGTTGCCGTTGGTAAAAGAAAAACAAGTGCAGCAGGTATTGGACCAGATAGAAAATCCGCTGGTGCCCGTACTTACCCGGATGGAATATGAAGGCGTAGCCGTTGATGTTGATTTTTTAAATGCTTACAGTAAAACCTTAGCCACCGAAGCCAAAGCGGCAGAAGAAAGCGTGTACCAACAAGCCGGCGTTCGGTTTAACCTCGCCTCACCCAAACAATTGGGCGAAGTGTTATTTGATAAACTGCAATTAGACCCATCTGCCAAAAAAACAAAAACCGGCCAATACCAAACAGGTGAAGATGTATTGACCAAGCTGGCGGCAAAGGGCCATAAAATTGTAGAAGATATTCTGGCATTCCGGGAGCTCACCAAACTGAATTCTACCTATGTAGAGGCGCTGCCTGCATTAATTCACCCCATCACCGGGCGGGTACATACCTCCTATGCACAGGCCGTAGCTGTAACCGGGCGGTTAAGTAGCAACAATCCCAATTTGCAAAATATACCCATCCGCAGTGATCGGGGCCGGGAAATCAGAAAAGCTTTTATTCCCCGTGAAAAGAACCGATTTATAGTAAGTGCCGACTACTCACAAATTGAATTACGCATTGTAGCTGCCATTAGCGGCGATACCAATATGTGTACTGCCTTTAAAGCCGGAAAAGACATTCATACCGCAACGGCAGCGAAAGTATATGGCATTGATGAAACAGCCGTAACCAAAGAAATGCGCTACAAAGCCAAAAGTGTAAATTTTGGCATTATTTATGGTCAGGGTGCTTTTGGTTTAGCCGATAATCTGGGCATTTCCCGTACCGAAGCCAAAGAAATTATCGACAATTATAAAAAAGAATTTCCGGGCATTACGGCCTATATGGAAAATACCATTGCCTTTGCACAAAAGCATGGTTATGTAGAAACACTGATGGGCAGAAAGCGCTGGTTAAAAGACATTAATTCCGCCAACTTTACCGTTCGCGGATATGCAGAACGCAATGCCATTAACTCGCCTATACAGGGAACGGCAGCAGATATGATTAAATTGGCCATGATAAAAATAGATGCCGCCCTGCGCAAAGAAAAATTTAAGTCGGTGATGATTTTACAGGTACACGATGAGTTGGTTTTTGATGTGGTACCCGAAGAATTGGAAATGATTCAGCCCCTTATTTTAAACAACATGCGGGAAGCATTGATATTGCCCAACAAAATACCCATTGAAGCAGAAATAGGCATTGGTAAAAACTGGTTAGAAGCACATTGATGGATGGTGTATGGCAAACAAATATGGAATAACAGAATTTAAAACAATGGAACAGAAAGGCATGTCCGTAAATGGCAAAACCATGAATCAACAAGGGAAAGCCGGAATATGGTTAGGGTTATTGTTAGGAATGATTACAACCTTCTGGGGCTGTAAACCTGAAAAACATTATACCCATCCGCACGTACAAATTGAAACAACTTTAGGATATATTGAATTAGAATTATACCCCGAAAAAGCACCTAAAACAGTAGCAGCTTTTTTGAGTTATGTAGACTCCGGTTACTACAAAAGAGCCAGTTTTTATCGTGTGTTGAACGATTTAAACCAACCCATGAATGCGCCCAAAACCGAACTGGTACAGGGTGGAATCTGGAAAACCAATAATCAATTGGCCACTTCGGTACCCGGTATACCGCACGAAAGTACCAAAGCAACCGGTTTGCGGCATGAAGCAGGTACCGTATCCTTAGCCAGAATGGCGCCGGGCACGGCAGGCACAGAATTTTTTATTTGTATGGAACGAGAGCCCGGACTGGATTATGGCGGCGCCAATATGGATGACAAACAGGGCTTTGCAGCTTTTGGTAAAGTGGTGAAGGGGATGGATATTGTTGAAAAAATTTACAATGGGAGCGATTATAACCAGTACCTCGATCCGCCGATCGTAATTTTTAATATTCGGCGCTTATAAAAATGCGCACTTTAGCAATAGCAGCGTATTTGGTATTTAAATAAGCCAACCTTATTGTTTTTTCAATTCCATTTTTTGAATATTACCTTGACCGTCGGTAGTTTTCCAAACCTGGTATTTGGCTTTATTGGTAACGATAATCCATGATTTTGGGAACTGTGCATTATCGCTGTTCAATGTAATGTTTTGTCCGTTAATTGTCCAGGTAAAAGGTTTTTGATCGTTGGTTTGGTTACCCAAAATAGAATAACTCAGCGATTTTATACCGCTGCCATCTTTCTTAAACTGAATGGTACCCACATTACTGGCTTCTGCATTCTGCTGATTGATATTGGTTTCCTGAAATTTTACAATATTCCAGGTTCCGGTTAATCGTTGTTGTAAACTGCAGGAATTTAGTAATAATGTGGCTACCACAATTGTACTGAGGGTTTTTATTTGTTTTTTCATAATAAAAAATTTTATTTTTTCTTAAAAACAGGCACAGTACTGCAAGGTTCACCGTACATGATGCTTTTTACTACCGGCCGTAATTGTTGTGTGATGGCTACATACATGGCTTCGGGTATGGGGGTTTCTCCACAACCTTTAATTACTACCCGTTTATTGGTGTATTCAGAAACGGGTATGGCTTTAATTTTCTGCAGCCAGGCCCATTCCAAAGCTTTATCGGTTGTTCCCCAAAAAATATCTTTTGCTACCGGCGTTAAATAAGCACTTACCAGCATGTAGGCCCACATGGGAATGATGGCATCGGCACTGCAATGAATGGCTACAATGGCGCCGGTATATTGTTCCCAGTTTACTGCTTGTAAGTTGGTTCTGAAATCTTTTTCTTTTAAAATCAGCCCCATGAAAAGATACTCTTTCAAATCGAAAGAGCGTAGCGGTTCGCTGGGCGAAAAACCGGCTAAATCCAAAGTAATTAATCCGCTTTCAGCTACCTTATTAACAATGGGTTTTTCCATATTTTAATGTTATTATCATCACAAAGATACAATTTGTTATGGGGGTGGTTTTTCGTAATACGATAAAAAAAGGCTTCCGGAAACAACCGGAAACCTTTTGAAGTATTTGATAAAAAAGAATGAACTAATAAAACTTGCTGCGGTAATCTTTTACTACGGCCGATTTGCGTAGGGCATCCATACCTCTGTAAATAGCCATTCGTAATGATTGTAACAGGGTTTGCTGAATGGTTTGTGCTTCTTCAGGTGTTGAAGGTTTGCTATTAAGAGCATCTACCTGTAATGCAAAAACACCATTACTGCCGGCAACGGGCGGCGTAACTTTATTGAGATAAGATTTGTTAAAAGAAGCACCGGTAAATTTAGCATCGTTACCAATGCCGGTAATAAACGGACTGCTAAAAGAAACGCTATCTGCTTTTTGAACAGAACTACCGGTAGCGGTTGCATACACATTTAAATCAGCCCCTGCTTTAAACTTGGTGTCTAATAATATTTTCGCTTTCTTTTCATTGCGTACTATGGGCTCAATCAGCGGTCTTAAAACGGCTGCTGGCGGTAAGCCCGGTTTAATGTCTGCAATAACAATAGGAACCACATAATTATTGCCAATTCTTACCGGTTCTTCTTCTACATTACCTACACTATGGTCATAAATCCAGCGTACTAACTGGCGGCTATCACCCAAATTGGGAATATTGTAATCGTTCTCTTTAATGTCTTCAGCCGTTAAAATAGGTTTATTCATTTTAGCAGCAGTAGCATCAAAATCTTTTTTGTTTTTGCTGAGAGAGGCAAACTGAGCTGCTGCATTTACGGCTGCGGCATCGGTTTCATTGCTAACGATAATGGGTTTAGCATAATAAGCAATTTTGTAGGCAGGAGAAGAACCTTTTTGTCCCAATACTTCTACATAATGTAAGCCATATTCCGTGGTAATAACCCCTTTGCTACCCACGGGTTTTTCAAAACTAAAATCATTGAAGGTAGGAACCATGCGTCCTGTAGTAAAATAATCATAAACACCGCCGGTGCTTTTGTTACCATCATCAGAATATTTTAAGGCAACAGAATCAAATGGAACACCAGCCTTTAGCTGCATTTCAACGGTGTCCATAATTTTACGGGCGGCGCTATCTTCTCTCACTCTTTGTAATACACCTGATTGCGGGTCTTGCTGGTGGGTGGCCACTAAAATATGGCGCACTTTTGCAGAATCAGGTAATTGTTTAACAGCAATTAGTTTAGCAATTACATATTCATTCCCATCTAAATAAGGACCATACACACCATTAACAGGTAATTTAGCAATAGAGTCAATGCTTTTTTGTTTGATTTGATTTTTAGAAATAAAGCCATCATAAAAAGGCAAATCAGATGTGTTTTGTGCAAAGAAGGTGTTGATGTTGGTATTGGTAGCCAAATCTGCTTTTTTGGCCAGCACTTGTTGAAAGGCTGCCATTGAATCGGTCGCACTTGGGTTGGCATCAAAGGTTACATAAGCAATACTGCGGGTTTCTTCATCGTGTTTGTATTCATCTTTATGTTTGCTGGCATAAGCCATAATTTCATCGTCACTTACTTTAACAGAAGAGTCGGGTATGGCACTATAAGGCGTATATACATAAGAAACGTTGGAGATTAAATTGTTATCGGATGCGGTTTTGGTAACCAACCATTTAGGAACATACATGGCTTGTTGCAACAAAGCCTGATATTTGGCCTGTAAAGCCTGTTGAATGGCCGGCTTAATATAAGCCTCTTCTACCTGCGCCATTTGTTGTGTATTCTTCGATTTTTTCAATTGTTCAAAAGCCGATTTAGCTTCATCTACCATAAACATACCGGTTTTAGGGTCAGTAAATTCCCGTTTTAACGGCGAGGTCATGGGGTTAAATAAAATATCGCTCACTTCTTTTGCCGTTACAGTAAGTCCTAGTTTTTTGTATTGCTGATCCATAATAATGGAAGCCACTTCATTATTCCATAACTGGGCAATGGTTTGTTCGCGATTGGCGCCACGGCCACCATACATACTTACTTTTTCTTCAAAGTCGGCACGCTCAATACTTTGGCCATTTACTTTACCGATAACCGTAGTATTGGAAAAGAAATTTCCCCTGCGAAATGAACCATCCTGCAGAATAAACGCCAGTAATGCCAGTGCAATAATGCCAAAAACAAACCAGGCTCCTTTGTCGCGTATGCGTTGAATAACAGACATAACTATAATTGTTAGTAATAAATTTTATAAGGATGGCAAAAATAGGGGATTAAGTTTATTGCACAAATTGTGGAAAAATTACCAAAAGGCAATGTGGTTGTCTAAAACGGGTCACTATAACAATCTCATCCCAGTTTTTGGAAAATCGTTGTTTCGGGAAGGTTTAGGTGCTTTGTTCTGCAACAGAAACAGAGTACCCTAGTACCCTGTTTTATAAACTAAAGTTGGCTGCTGTGGAAAAATTGCCGGAAAGCGAATCGGGTAATTGGCTGATGATAGCAGATGCTGTCAGATAATGTTCACTGGGGCTGTAAGCAAAAATACAAGACCCGTTTTTAATGGTTTGAATAATAGCCGGTGCCAGTTTGGGAGGCAGTGCAGGGCAGCCCTCGCTGCGGCCCAGATAGCCTTGTGCTTTTATAAACTTTTCACTGGCATAAGGTGCTGAATGTATTACGATACCTCTTTTGTAGGCATTGTCATTAATACCCGGTTCTAAACCATTTAACCGTAGTGCAAAACCATGTTTGCCGCGATAAGTGTTTTCAGTAACATAAAAACCTAAGCTGCTTTTATAACTATTGGCCCTGTTAGAGAATTGGGTGGCCATTAGTTTGCCGGAATTTTTTCCATGTGCCACATAGGTATTGTACAACAATGCCCCATGCAACAAGTCAATTACAAATAATCTTTTTTGTGAAGAAGGTAAACTAAAATCAATAATGGTTAAAACAGCATCGTTTTGAATTTTACCTGCTTGTAATAATTCCTGCATTCCGGCCAATGCCATTTTGTAGGCTGTAAAGGATAGACCTTTGTAGGCTAAAGCCAATTGTTGGTAAAGGGATAAATGGGTAGACGGGGCAATATTTTTGAGCGGAATATGACGATTTTGAGGACTATACGCAAAGTTTGGCGCAAAACTAAACATCGCCGGAAGGGCAATGATACATAGGATAAATTGGACTGTTTTTTTACCTTTCAACAACATCATGCTGCACAAATAAATTTCAAGAAGAATGCAAACTACTTGAAATAGCGAAAAAGTAGCGCCATAGGCAATATTTATTAACCTTTCTTTAACAAAGCAAACACACCAAATTAATGCATTCCCAACCATGCATAGTAGCCGGCGCCCAATAAAGGCGCTTGTTGATTCAGTACCACATGAACGCTTACTTCTGCCAATAGCTGACGCATTCTGCCGCTGTTTTGAAACGTTTCATCCCAAACTGTAGCATTTAATAAAGGCAACACTTTTGGTACAATACCCCCGGCCAGATAAAGTCCACCGGTAGCTTTGTATTTCAGAATTATATTAGCCGCCTCAATAGAAAGGTATCGGTTAAACAATTGCAAGGTTTCCAAGCAAACCGGGCAGGAGCGATCCTTTGCCGCTTTGCTGATGGCTGCAGCCTTATCGGCTGCTGTTTGAATACCCGATAAAATTGGATCCGGACATTTCTTTGCCTCTTTTAGTACTAAAAAATCCCAGATGTTTTCAATGCCACCACCACTAAGCAGTCGTTCCCAGCTAACATGCGGATATTTTTCCATTAAAAAATGCATCAAGGCAATATCTTGGTGGGTGCGGGGGGCAAAATCGCAGTGCCCGCCTTCTGTGGCAAAGGGATGGTAAGCAGTTCCATCAAAGTACATTCCCGCTTCGCCCAAGCCAGTACCTGCCGCCAATATGCCAATATTGCCCGGTGTTTCATTTTTTCCCTTGTGTAATATGTGCAGCTCATTGGGAGCAACGGCTGCAAGACCATAAGCTGTGGCTTCCAGATCATTTAAAATGGCCACCGGACAGTTATGCATCAATCGGCTGATATCTTTTCCATTAATTTCCCAGCTTAAATTGGTAAACTTTACCGATCCTTCTATAATAGGGCCGGCTACTGAGAGGCAAATGCGCTCCGGCACGAGCTGATCTTTTAAAAAATCGGTCAGAATTTCATGAAAGGAATGATAGTCTTTACTGGTATACCGTTTTTCTTTTATAGAGGTAAATCCCTGGCCATTCACTTTAAACAAAGCAATGTTGGCTTTTGTACCACCAATATCGCCTGCTAATACCAAAATATTATCGGGTGCTGCCTGCAAATGAGGGAAAGCAATCGGAAGATGTAAAGATGGATTCATAATAAGCGGCAAGTTAGTATAAATGATTTATTTGTACCGCCAATAGCCTGTTGAAATTTTTGCCCGAAAGAATATGCACATACTGTTTGAATACCGGGCATAGCTGTTATCTTGCAGCGCAGAAAATGGTGGAAATATACGCCGGTGATCAGCAAAAAGAATTATATTGAATTTACTATAATCAGGTTCCATCAACAGAGCCGAATGAATGAGAATGACACAGCCCAATTACTTAAACGGATTAAATGAACCCCAGAGGGAAGCGGTAACCACCATCAAGGGTCCTTTGTTAATTATTGCCGGAGCCGGTAGTGGAAAAACAAAAGTATTAACTACCCGGATTGCGCATTTAATGGCCAATGGGGTAGATGCCTTTAATATTTTAGCATTAACTTTTACCAATAAGGCAGCGCAGGAAATGAAAGAGCGGGTAGAAAGGATTTTGGGCAATCATGATGCACGAAACTTGTATATCGGCACTTTTCACAGTGTATTTGCTCGTATTCTCAGGGGCGAAGCACATCGGTTGGGCTACCCCAGTAATTTCACTATATATGATACAGATGACAGCCGTTCTGTTTTAAAAACCGTGATTAATGAATTGAATTTAGATGATAAGCACTACAAGCCCAACATTGTACATAACAGAATTTCATCGGCTAAAAATGCATTGGTTGGTCCGGCTGAATATGCCACAGATTATTACATTCAACAGGAAGATATGCGTGCCAACCGCCCCGCTATTGCACAGGTGTATGCAGCCTATGCGGCTCGCTGTTTTAAAAACGGGGCGATGGATTTTGATGATTTATTGTTCAAAATGTATGAGTTGCTGAAAACCCATAATGAGGCGCTGTATAAATATCAAAACAAGTTTAAATATATTTTGATTGATGAGTACCAGGATACCAATCCGGTACAATATCAAATTACCAAACTGCTGGCGGCCATTCATGAAAATATTTGTGTGGTGGGCGATGATGCCCAGAGTATTTACAGCTTTCGCGGAGCCACCATCGAAAATATATTGCAGTTCCAAAAAGATTATGATGATGTAAAGCTGGTAAAATTAGAGCAAAACTACCGCAGTACCGATACCATTATTAAAGTAGCCAACGAAGTAATTAAAAACAACAAGGGACAAATACCCAAATTATTATGGACCGAAAATGCGACCGGCGAAAAAATTAAGCTGGTACGCACCATGACCGATAATGAAGAAGGAAAGTTTGTAGCCGATACCATTCAGGAACAAAAACTGCGCAACCATTACGATAATAAAGATTTTGCTATTTTATACCGCACCAATGCCCAAAGCCGTTCGTTTGAAGAAAGCCTGCGCCGCATGGGCATACCGTATAAAATTTATGGCGGCCTCAGCTTTTACCAACGGAAAGAAGTGAAAGATTATATTGCTTACTTACGGGTAATTGTAAATACCAGAGATGAGGAAGCGCTGAAAAGAATTATTAACTATCCTGTTCGGGGTATTGGCAAAACAACTATTGAAAAAGCAATGATTATTGCCAATGAAACAAACACCACATTATACGAAGTGTTGCAATCGGCCGCAGCCCATGGGTTTAAAGGCGCTACGCTGGAATCCATTCAAAATTTTGTAACCATGATTCGCTACTTTCAAACATTGATGGCAGGCAATAATGCGTATGAAGTAGCGGTTCAGGTGGGCAAACATACCAATTTGGTGAAAGAGTTGTTTAATGACAAAACTACAGAAGGCCTGGCCCGTTATGAAAACGTGCAGGAACTCATGAACTCAATAAAAGAGTGGACAGAGATGCCCGATAATGAAGAGGGCGAAATGGTAGATAAATCGCTTGGCAGTTATTTACAGCAAATAACCTTATTAACAGATGCAGATAAAGATACTGACCCCGATGCAGATTCAGTAAAACTAATGACCATTCATGCCGCCAAAGGGCTTGAATTTAAATGTGTGTTTGTGGGCGGTATTGAAGAAACGCTGTTCCCCAATGCAATGAG
Source organism: Hydrotalea sp. AMD (assembly GCF_004100315.1). NCBI lineage: Bacteria > Pseudomonadati > Bacteroidota > Chitinophagia > Chitinophagales > Chitinophagaceae > Hydrotalea > Hydrotalea sp. AMD. Next base: position 19,005 of record NZ_SCKY01000027.1, read on the forward strand.
CATTAATTCAAGAGAAGAATTGGAAGAAGAGCGCCGCTTGTTTTATGTAGCAGTAACGCGTGCCAAAGAAAAGCTGTGGTTAAGCTATGCCAATGCACGCTATCGTTTTGGAAGCCTTGTTCAAAATGAACCCAGTCGCTTTTTGGAAGAAATGCCCGAATCATTGTTAGATAAAAGTTATGCCGGAGGCGGCGCAAGAAACAATGCCGGAAATGGGTACAATAACGGTAATGCCTTTCAGCGCATGCAAAGGGGTATGGGTTATTCCGATACAAACGCTGCAGAAAAACAATATGGCTCCCCTCCTTCCAAGAAACAGCCTTCCAAACCCGCTTATATGCCTGTTACCCCACCACCACCTAAAGTAACGGTGCATGTACCCTCTCCCGATTTTGAACCCGGTGATCCCTCTGATATGGAAGCCGGCCAAACGGTTGAACATCAGAAATTTGGTTTTGGAAAAATTATTAAAATAGAAGGTGGTGCACACAATCCTATTGCTACCATTCAGTTTGAGCACAATGGCGAAAAGAAAATTATGCTGAATTATGCAAAAATCAGGATAGTACAGAAATAATTAGGATCCCATTCCTGCTTTGCCGGACTTTATTTGTTGTTGGCAACCTGCCCTACAACAGCGCAAATTAACCTTAGTAAACTTGCGGTTACCGCTATTTTTTGAAACAAATGGCACCGGTATTGCTTTCGATTCCCGAAAAAAACAGCAGGTAACAGGCATTCGGGTGCCCCTTTCGCTGCTATTTGATTAATTTTGCGGTTGAAGCAATAAATCATTCGTTATGATAAAAACAGGCAACACCATTGTAAGTATTTATACAGAAATGACGCCCAATCCGGAAACAATGAAGTTTGTGGCCAATAAGCTTATGTATCCCGGAAAAAGTATTGACTTTCAGGATGAACGCAGTGCAGGGCCTTCTCCATTGGCAAAAGAATTGTTTAGTTTTCCGTTCATTAAAAGTGTATTTATTGCCAGCAATTTTGTAACCTTAACCAAAACACCGGATACCGGTGATTGGCAGGATGTGATTCCAACCATCAAACAATTTTTGAAAGATTATTTAGAAAATGGCGGACCTGTTATTAATGAAGAAGAAGTGGCGCAAATGAAACAGGAATCAGGTAATGTGGTAGCAGCCGATGATGATGATGTGGTAAAACGCATCAAAGAATTGTTGGAAAATTATGTGAAACCGGCGGTAGAAATGGATGGCGGTGCCATTCAGTTTCGTAGTTATAAAGAGGGAATTGTTAACCTGATGTTACAAGGCAGTTGCAGCGGTTGTCCATCTTCCATGATTACTTTAAAAGCAGGTATTGAAGGCATGATGAAGCGCATGATTCCCGAAGTGAAAGAAGTAGTTGCTGAAGCAGAATAGTTTTTCATTTTTTATAGTTTTCCCTTCTCTGAAAAAACAGAGAAGGGTTTTTATGTTTAGAACTTGAAATAGATCGTGAGTTCGGCATAGAATGAAGTTGCTAAATGCTTTTCTGAAGCCGGTGTGGTATTATTGGTAATGGTATAAGTGGTTCTGTTTTTTAAAGTGTAGGTAGTAGTAGTGGTGGTTTCAATTTTGTTCATGGGAATGGCATAGGTGGGTGTAAATGCAATGCCCCATTTCTTGGCATCGTACATAAGCGGTAATGAGGCCTCATAATCCAATAACGTAATACCGGAATTAGGAACAAGGGTGGTGGATTTTACAGAAACCACATTCGGGTTTATTTTTTTAATGGCCTTTCCAACTCTTCTGTTGGTATAGCCTTCATAAAAGTATAAGCTGCTAAAATTAGCGGTCAATGTTGGTGTAATACTCCATTGTTGTTTAGCTGGCCCCCAGCTAAAAGCATGGGCAATATTGGTATTAAAAGCAATATCTGTTTTGTTATCAAAAATTACATCAGCACTTATACCTGCTTGCAAAAAATTAAAATCATAGCTTAAGTCGGCTCCTATTCCACCCTTTATATCACTTTTAATTGCGGTACTTTGTGCATTGTAAAAGGCTTTATTGGCCCTTACATCGCCACTGAAATTTTGGATGGAGAAATTATATCCCGCATCCAACGAAAAATAATCAATTCTGTTTTCATTGGCTACTGCTGCATAAGCAACACTGGCACTAAAATATAGCCCGCTTTTGTGGTAATAACCAATTATAGGGGTAATATAAGGCAATACAGCAGAGTCTTTTCTGCCATTATACACAGCATTGCTTAAATAATCTACTGAAGCTTTCCAGTATGAGTGCGTACTATCTGAACTACTTTGCGCAAACGTTCTGGAGAGGCATAAAAACGAAATAAAAACGAAGAAGGTAAATATTTTAAGTTGTTGCATATGGAATGGTTACTCATTATGAAACTATGAGACCAAGTCAGCAGACATTCGTTTAAAAACCCAACACAATAAAATTTATGCATTATGATTTTTGCTGTTCTTTGAGCCGGTATTTTTTTTGAATAAATGCATTAAAATATTTTTTCTTTTTTTATGAACATGTTCTGAATTATCGCTATCATCACCCAACAAGTAACCCCAGGCTTGTAAGTGCTCTACAGAATCAAAAATAATTTTTAAAATAGCCAGTATGGGTAAGGCCAAAAACATACCGGGTATGCCCCAAAGCAGGCTGCCAACAACAACGCCTAAAATAGTAGCCAGTGCATTGATTTTAACTTTTGAACCTACAACTTTTGGCAATAAAATATTGCTGTCTATTAAATGCACTACAATCATTACAATGGCCACTCCCAATACAGCAGTAGGGGTATTATTGGTATATGTAATTAACATACTTAGCAACGTGGCGGTATATATGCCAAGATAAGGAATGAGGTTTAATATGGCTGCCACCACGGCCAATAAAATAGCATATTGTACACCCAAAATTAACAGGCCAATATAGTTGAGAACCGCTACGATCAATAATTCAATTAACAAACCAAAAACATAATCTTTTATGATCATCCTAATTTTATGTAAAACATCAATTACGGTTAACGCATGGGCATTGCCGAAGCTTTTTACAAAAAATCCCATCACAATATGTCGGTACAATAAGAGTAAAAAAGTATAAATAGGAATGAGCACCAAATACACCAATACATTGGATAAAGTAGAGAATGTGCTTCCCACAATAGCCGATGTGCTGGTCATAGATTGTGTAGTAACCGAGTCAATCAGTTTTTTAAAATGTTGGTCACTAATGTGAAAGTGTTGTTGTGCCCAGTTTTCTAAATCGGAGATGGCAATATACAGTTGTTGCCCTACTTTAGGTAAATCGCTTTTAAAGCCAATAATTTGCGATGAAATAAAATAAAAAACAATCAGCACCAATATAATGGCTAATAATACAGCCAACAATGCACTGATGCCGCGGGAAATACCCCATTTTTCAAAAGCATTGGCAGGGCTAATTAACAACAAAGTAAACAAAGCCGCAAAAGCAACCGGAATAAAAAAGGATTGTGCATGGTATAGCAACAAAATAATCAGGCAAATACTAATCAACGTATAAGCCAGTTTTTGTAAAAAAGTGAGCGATGCTTTCAAGTGGCATGTTTTTGATCTGTGTAAAAATAGGAAAACTAAATGTAGAAAGCAGGATAAAGCATAAATAACGAAGGCAATGTAAGCTTCTAAAAAATTGTTGTGGTAAATAACAAAATAGATGGTTAATTGAACAGGAAAAATGAAACGTTTGATACCAGTTCTTTTGGTTTCCTATTCGTTACAGGCACACAGTCTAAAAACCATTGTTTTATTTAAATGCCGATAGTAGTCGGTTTATATTAACTGGCGCAAGCGCTGCACATTTGGCTGCCTTACCCTTACGTTGCATACAATCCACCTATTAGGGTTTCCCAATTAATTACCTCGGCTAACGGGCTTATATTCGCAGCTCTCTATGTAAGGCCGATTTAAGCATTGGTGCATCATAGCCCGTGTGCAATCCTGCTTGAAATGTAAATGTCCAGATTGTCAACATCAGGACTTGTTATAATTACATTGGTGGTGCCGACTTGTCGGCAACCCCTGAAAACGATAAACGAGTTGTAAAGATGGTATTTGCATCCGTATATCTATATTATATTATATAACAAAAGTTGAGAGTAAATGCAGAACAAAGAAAGAATTGTATTTGGTGATAAAATGGTTGCCGGCTTAGACGACAAAAATTAAAAGAATTGATTAGAAAGTGACTTTTGAAACATTCTTCAGGGAAGCAACATTGAACCCTAACGCACATCTCATAATCGATATAATTTGCGGCTATCGGATAAAAGAAATTGAAAATCCTCTGTCAGGGCAATCTACTGACCAGTCGCTATTCCCAGCCCATCGCAAAGCCGCCCAACGTTGTGTGTAACCCTGTTTGGACACCCCGCAATTCACAAAGGGACAACTATAAATTCTAAAATAACCATCGCACAAACCCAACCTGCAAAAGACCTGCAATAGCCAACGCACCGCATTGAGTGCTCAATTGGAAAATACTTAATTTAACGTTCTATATTCAACCGGAGATTGACCAACCTTTTGTTTAAATAAACGGGTAAAATGTGAAGGATATTTAAATCCAAGCTCATAAGCAATTTCACTTACTGATTTGCTTGTATCAAAAATTTTTTCTTTTGCAATATCTATTAATTTCAATTGTATAAACTCTTGTGCCGACTTTCCTGTTTCTTTTTTTATTACATCTCCAAAATACTTTGCCGATAAATTAAGTTCACCTGCACAATAACTAACAGAAGGCAATCCTAAAGTTTGCGGTTTGTCAGAATTAAAATAATCGTTTAACAAACTTTCAAAACCAACTAATATATTCTTATGAGGATGTTCTCTCGTTACAAATTGCCTGTCGTAAAAACGTACACAATAATTTAAAAACAGTTCAATATTAGTCACAACTAAAGTTCTGCTGTGTTTATCAATAGCATGTGTTAGTTCATAACTAATTTTATTAAAACACTCTAACACAATTTGTCTTTCGGCATCTGAAAGATGAAGCGCCTCATTTGCATCATAGGTAAAAAAGCTATAATCAGTAATGTGTTTACCAAGATGTGTTCCCCGGATTAAATCAGGATGAAAAATCAATGCCCATCCTGTTGGCTGCACCATTTTTCCATTTTCCTCAAAACCAAATACCTGACCGGGGGCTATGAAAAGAAGCGTTCCATCTTCATAATCATAATGACTGCGACCATATTTTAATTCTCCGCACTTCAAATCTTTAAAAAAAATAATGTACAACTCCGAAATATAACGTGCTTCTACTACTGGTTTGGAAAATGACTGGTCAAGAACACTTACTAATGGATGCAGTGTCTTCTGCCCCCTGTCTTTGTTGAATTGTGCAACGCTTTCTATTTTGATTATTTTTTCCATGAATAACTCATTATTAAAATTAAAATTAGGATAAGTATTCTATAGCTTTTGCATTCGCCTTTACAACCGGAAATATTGGTAAGTAAAACAGGAATTCGTATAACTATTTAGCGCGAAAGTATAAAGAACTTTGCTTTTCAAAGCGCAACAAATAGAAATGGTAAAGACAAAATACATATTCTTATTGCTAATGATTGTTATAACCTCTGCTTCTACCTCACAGGTACAATCAGGCACCGATAGCACTGCAAAGAAATTTCAGGCAAAAGCACCAGCAACTCAACCTTTCAGCGCTGAAGCATTTGCATCATCAAATAATACAACAATACGGTGGTTGGGCATGGCAGGATTTTTTATCAATAGCCACGGCACAACGTTTATGATTGACCCGCTGATGGAAGGTTACGACATGCCTTTATTAATGGATTTTCCCATTAAGCCAAAAAGCGTTCCGCACCTTGATGCAGTGCTTGCAACACATAGCGATAATGACCATTACAGCGTTGAAACCTTTCATGACCTTGCTTCTGTAACAAAAGAATTCCATTCTACTATTTATGTAGATTCTTTAATGAAAAATGAAGGCTTTCATTCTTTTGGACATTACATAGGAGATACGTTTCATTTTGGAAAAGTAACCGCTAGGCTAACCCTTGCAGACCATGCCTTGCAGAACGATTTTCCAAAACCCGGTCAGCGCTATTATTCGCCGGGAGATGCCTGCGGCTTTTGGTTCAACACGCCGGATGGCTCCATCTGGGCTCCCGGTGATTCAAGATTTATGCAGGAACAACTGCACATGCCTAAACCTGATGCAATCCTGTTTAACTACTCCGAGGATGCTGCTTTTCATTCAGGATTGGAAGGTGCTGTAAAAATTGCAAATGCTTATCCAAACACACCGATTATACTCAGTCATTGGGGATTTGTTGATGCTCCGGATTTTTCACCTTTCAATGGCGACCCAAAACACCTGATTGACAAAGTTGTCAATCCAGAACGGATAAATGTTTTGGCACCGGGTGAGCCTTTTATATTGAAACGGTTAAAAAATAAAAACTGAAATTATGAAACATATACTCCTCGCATTTACAATTATTGTATGCTCATTGTCGCAGTCAATGTCGCAAAATACCATCAAACAATCTAATAAAAAAGATACTATGAACAGAATAGAAAAATCAAAACAGAAATTTGAAGAACTTTTCAAACAAGTTCAATCTGTATCAAATTCTGACGACCCTGAATTAATGAACATTTTACAACGCTTCATTTTCGGCGAAGTATTTTATATAGGCAATCTCAGCGACACCACCCGTGAACTCATCACGATTACAGCTCTTGCAACAAATCAGACGCTGCCACAATTGAAAGCACATACAAACGCTGCATTGAACATTGGTGTAAAGCCGATTGAAATCAGGGAAATAATTTATCAGTTAGCTCCATTCATAGGCTATCCCAAAGTATTAAATGCGTTAGATACTATAAACAGTGTTTTCAAAGACAGAGGAATAAAACTGCCTTTGGAAAATGAAGCAACAATAGCTGACAGTGAAAGATTCAATAAGGGAAAAGAAATTCAAACGCCGATTTATGGAGAAGGAATGAAACAAAACATGAAAGATTTGCCCGGCGAATTTGCGGAAGCAGTTCCGAGAATATTGACCGAATCATGTTTTGGTGATTTTTATACGAGAAGTGGGCTCGATCTAAAAACAAGAGAGCTTATGATATTTTGTGCCCTGGCTACTTTAGGAGGTGCTGACAAGCAAATGGGTTCTCATGCCGTTGGTAATATGAAAGTAGGTAACGATAAAGAAACCCTTCTTTCTGCTTTAATACAATTATATCCATACATTGGTTTTCCACGCATTGCAAATGCTATTTATGCAATTAAAGAGGCTAAAATTGAAAAAGATGTTCATTAGAAAACAACACAATTTCATCAAAGAAAATATTAGAAAAATGAAAACAATACAAAAAAGAAAATTGGGCAATACCGGGCTTGAAGTGTCTGCGCTTGGGCTTGGATGTATGGGAATGAGTTGGTCTTATGGTGCAGCGAAAGATAAACAGGAAATGATTCAGCTCATTCGTTCGGCAGTTGAGCTTGGTATAACATTTTTTGACACGGCAGAAGTGTATGGTCCATTTACAAATGAAGAATTGGTTGGTGAAGCGTTAGAACCATTTAAAGGTAAAGTAGCCATTGCAACAAAGTTCGGATGGGCGGCTGCAAATGAAAATGAGGCAAATGCAAGATGGAATGCACTAAATAGCCGACCTGAACATATAAAAAAAGTGGTGGAAGGTTCATTGAAAAGATTAAAGGTAGAGGTGATTGATTTGTACTATCAGCATCGTGTGGACCCAAATGTTCCTATCGAAGACGTTGCAGGTGCAGTAAAGAATTTAATTCAGCAAGGCAAAGTAAAATATTGGGGATTATCAGAAGCCGGCGCACAAACCATTCGCAAAGCACATGCAGTGCAGCCGGTTACTGCATTGCAAAGCGAATACTCTCTCTGGACAAGAGAACCTGAAAAAGAAATCATTCCAACATTGGAAGAATTAGGAATTGGTTTTGTTCCATTCAGTCCTTTAGGCAAAGGATTTCTTACAGGAAAAATTGATGAAACCACAAAATTAGATAGTGACGATTTTCGCAATACAGTTCCTCGGTTCAGCCCCGAAAACAGAAAAGCAAACCAGGCTCTGGTTGATTTATTAAACAAAGTTGCACAGGAAAAAAATGCAACACCTGCACAAATTGCACTAGCATGGCTGCTGGCGCAAAAGTCGTGGATAGTTCCTATTCCCGGCACAACAAAACTGGAACGTTTAGAAGAAAATTTGGGAGCGATTGACGTTGCACTTACAAACGATGATTTAAAAGAAATAGAAGAAGCGGCCTCTCACATTACCGTTCAGGGCAATCGTTATTCAGATTTTCATGAAAGCTTGACGGGACGTTAAATGCTTTGTTGTATTAAACAATAGTCCGTTAAGAATTTGATGTGGAAAAGTTGGATACTAATACTTAATACTATAGTGTGAAGGTTCTTATAAAAAAGTGTATCATTTCCGAACACTTTGTATATATCATAAAAAAACAGCCCAACAATTTGTTGCGCTGGTGTGGGGGATAAAAAGAACAATTTATATTCAGTTAGAAACGCATACTACCATTTTTCTAAACCCAATAATTTTTTTCCCAATGCATTTAATTGTGCTGTTCCATAACGGGTTTGTTCCCATTTTCGCGGATCTCCTGGAAAAGCATACCCCTCCGGAGCAATGCGATTTTTCCAGGAATCAACACGCCAGTTTTTTAATGCTTTATTTTCTTCTTCGGCAGGCATCATAGAAATATATTGTGCAATGCGCACTTTATTTTTACTATTATTGGGCCTGATGCCATGCGGTTGCAAGCTGTTAAAGATGAGCAAATCACCTGCCCCCATTTTTACCTTCACCAATTCAAATCCCATTATATCCGGTTTAAAATGATCACGATTGGCTGGTTGTGTGGTTTTCCAGGCATCATAGGTTCTAAATAATTCCGGAACACATTGAAAACCACCCATATCTTCATCTTTTTGATCGGCCAATGCCAGTACACCCTGCACATTTACCGGTTTTGTTTCCGGATCATAATCCCAATGAATAAAGCCTTTGTATTCAAAACCTGGCCTAATGGGGAAATTTAAATTCGCCCGATCAATGGTTGCCCATAATTTTTCCGTTCCCCAAATATCTACAAATGCATCGTATACACGCTGTGTCATACGGTTATTCCATAAATGTTGGTGGTTATATACTTCCACCATACCGGTATTAATCAGTTCTTTCATTTGCATGTCGGCGCGGGGTGCCGAATACCAGGTTGCAGGGTTATTGGGATCTTTTTCTTCAAACTCCCATAAAAACTGAGCCGTTGCTAAAGCCTGTTCTCGCGGTACGGCATTTTTAATAACAATATAACCATTGGTTATCCAAAACTGCCAGTCTTCCTCACTAAGTACGCGTAATGATTTACCATTACTTCTGTCGTTCAGTTTATGTTGACTTGATTTTGTTACAGAAGGGTTCCCGGGAATATCTTTATGTGCGTTTGTGGGCACCATCACTGCTGCCATTGTTTTTTCCTGCATACGCTAAAATTATTACAATGAATGAATCGTTTTTTAAGTGAATAAACGGTATAAAGTATTAAACCCCATAGCAACCGTTATTTTCATGCAATAAAAGTACAAGTATAGAAGTAAGGTTACAAATAGCCCATTGACCAATTTATATGCTGTATTGATAATTTTTTTCGATAAATTACAGTTTGTTTACAAATACAGCACCATGCGGGCTAAAAGAGAAAACTGCGAAACCGGCCCTGACAGTTCATTGCGGATTTTGCAGAATCCTAATTTAAATGATATTTTTTACTGGCATTTTCATCCAGAATATGAAATTGTATATGTAGAATCACCTAAGGGTTTAAGGCATATTGGTAATCATATTTCCAATTATGAAGGCAGTGATCTGGCATTGATTGGTCCTAATATACCACACCTCAATTTTGATTATGGTGTTAAAAACAAAGTAGAAACCGTTGTTATTCAAATGCGGGAAGATTTTTTGGGGAATGGAATAATTTCTATTTCGGAATTTGGTGCTATTAGAACCCTGCTTGAGCTGGCAAAGGAAGGTCTGGTTTTTTATGGCGATACAAAATTGAAGGTAGGAACGCTTTTAAAAGAAATACGAACATTACCACATTTTGAAAAATTAATCCGGTTATTGCAGGTACTTCAACTTTTAGCAAATAGTGATGAAAAAGAAACGCTGCATGTAAAACCCGTATCTGTTTCAGTATTACAAAAAGAAAATCAACGCTTGCAGCAGGTTTATCAATTTATTGAATTACACTATCAGCAATCGATTGACGTAAAGGATGTAGCCAGGCTATGTAGTTTAACTACTGCAGCGTTTTGCAGATATTTTAAAAAAGCAACACATTTCACTTTTACTGAATTTCTTAACCAATACCGCATCAATCAGGCAAAAAAATTATTACTGTATCATCAAAACATTACCAATGTTTGTTTTGAGTGTGGCTTTGGCAATATTTCACATTTCAATAAAACCTTCAAAGCAGTTACCGGAGTAACCCCTTCTGTTTTCAGAAAGCATTATTTAAACAGTTAACATTAAAGCAAGCGCTACATTCCATAATGCTTCAAATTAATGTGGCTGATTGTTTTTTATTTCCAAAGCATGCAATACTGCCGGAAACAAAGCTTCCAAGTATTCTGTAGCACCTCTGGTAGAGCCTGGTAGGGTTAATACCAAAGTGTTTTTAATAAAACCGGCAACGCTTCTCGACAGCATGGCATAAGGCATTCGTTCCTGACCGTAACGGCGGGCTTCTTCCATAATGCCCGGCAGTTCCATATCTAATAATGGGCGAACAGCATCCGGTGTTATATCTCTTTCTGAAACACCGGTGCCTCCAACAAAAAACAATAATTGAATTTCATCAATGGCATACCGTTGTATTTGTTCCTGAATGTATGAACGCTCATCGGGAATAACAGCATAATGCGCCGTTTGTATTTGAAATGATTTGAGTTTTTCTATTACGGCTAAGCCGGCCTTGTCTGTTACCTTTTGATTATAAATACTGTCGGAACAAACAATCACTACCGCCTGAAGCTTTTTCGTATTCAACATTTTACGATCGGTTTTTCCGCCTGATTTTGATAACAGACGAATATGCTGAATTTCTATTTGCGGATCAATGGGTTTCAACATATCATACAAGGTTAATGCAGCAACAGCAGCGCCATGCATGGCCTCTACTTCTACACCGGTTTTATAAATGGTATGCACTTCAACAATGATTTCTACCGATAATTCCCGGATAGTAAACCGAACATCGGCAAATTCAACTGGTAATGGATGGCAATCCGGAATTACCTCGCTGGTTTTTTTGATAGCAAATAATGCGGCTACTTTTGCGAATGAAAACACATCTCCCTTGGGCACTTTTTTTTCCTGAATGGCTACTATGGTTTCAAGAGCAGATGTTTTTACGTTTACAACAGCAATGGCTTTACGTAAGCTGTTTGATTTATGGGTGATGTTGACCATATTAATGATTTTCTTTCCAAACAGTATTTTGATTATTCAAAATTTCTTTACCCCAAATAGGTAATTGAAATTTAATGGCTTCAACCAATTCTTCACAGGCTGCAATAGATGCTTTACGATGTGTTGATGAAACAAATACAAATAAACTGATTTTGCCTGCCGGAACTATGCCTAAACTGTGATACACGTGCATACATGTAAGTTCGTATTTTTGAAATAAATCTTCTCTTATATCATGCATTTGCTGCAGAGCCATTTCTTTGTAAGTGGTATATTCTATTGCTTGCACCCTTCCTCCTTCTTTTTCATCGGCCCGTACCTGGCCTAAAAATATGCTGTGTGCGCCAATATTTTTTTGGGTGGCGTGTTGTGCAATGCTATTGGCAATTTTTTGCGGAGCAATGGCGCCTTCCACAAATATATTTTTAATACTTTTTGTTTTCATATACTACTGATTAAAATAGGCAGTTAATCCACCTTTTAAACTATATACTTTTTGTTGGGTGTGCTGTTGTAACTGCGCTGCTGCATACACGCTTCTAATTCCATGCTGACAAATTACACAAATATCTTTATTGCCGGGTAATTCGTTATTAAAAGCAGAGAGTTCTGAAGCAGGTACATGCAGATCTGCAAAATCAATGGTGGGATATTCATGGTATTCACGAACATCAATTACAAAAAATTGATTTTTTTTTTGCCTTTTTTTAAATTCAGGAATACTGATTTCAGGAATAGCTGTTTCAGTGGCACAATGCAATTCATAATCCATGGCTTCAAAAGTAGAACGGTCAATTGCAGTAAGCGCCTTATTTTTCAATAATTCAATTTCATAAACCACAGCATTCAAAACATGGTAGGTAAATAATCTGCCATCTAACAAACGGCCTAATCCTGTTATTAATTTAACAGCTTCTGTAGCCTGCATGGTACCAATCATTCCCGGCAACATACCCAGTACTCCGGCTTCTTCGCAGGATTTAATTTCATCTGCTGCCGGTGGCACAGGAAAAACATCCCGATACTGAATATCTCTTCCATTATTTTTTGTGTAATTGAAAACCGTCAACTGCCCTTCATACACGGAAACAGCACCGTATATCAAAGGAATATTTAAAAGAGCACAGGCATCATTCAACATATATTTTGCAGAAAAATTATCGGTAGCATCTATCACTATATCATACCCTGTCAGGATTTGTAGTGCATTGTGATTATTGATGTGAAAGGGGTATACCGTTATGTGTGTTTCAGGGTTCAATGCCTGCATTTTTGCTGCTGCAACGGTTACCTTTTTTTCACCCACTTCAGAAGTATTAAATAAAGTTTGGCGATGCAGATTATGCAATTGTATGGTATCCCCATCTATGATACCTATTTCTCCAACACCTGCGCCCACTAGATATTGCAAGGCAGGACAACCCAGTGCACCGATTCCCACAATCAAGATTTTTGCCTGATACAGCTTTTGTTGTGCTGCCAAGCCAAAACCAGGCAATATCATTTGCCTGCTATATCGTTTTTGTTCAAACATATTTATCCTCCTGAAAATGGTGGCATCAATGCCACCGTATCTCCCTTGTTTAAAATTGTATTTTCCTGCACCATTTTACCATTTACCGCTATAAAATATTTTGCTGTTTGCAATGGCTGGTATTTTTTTTCCAGCAACTGTTTTAATGCTGCTGTATCAGCAACGCCCTCTATCAATTCTTTAGGCTGCCGGGTAATATCGATGAGATTGCCAAAAAATAGTATTTCCATTTTTTAATCTATTGATTATACAAATAACAGTTTGATGGAAGCCATGATTAAAACTACGGCCAGCATGTACTTCATATTTTTTTCATTGAGTTTTTTTGAACCAGTATAAGCGCCCACCCACCCACCCAATAATACAATGATAACAATATAAATGATTTGTGTACTGAGCGGAAATCCTGTTTTAATTTGACCTGCCATGCCGGATAAAGAATTTAAAAATATAAAGATAGCACAGATGGCGGCTGTTTGTTTTTGTGTAGACCATCCCATCAGCAACAAAACCGGAGCCAATAATATTCCTCCGCCCATGCCAATCATTCCGGAAACCAACCCGATAATGGCACCTATTACAAACAATACATACCATTTGGGCGACGGATTTAAAGGTTTTTCAGAATTTTGATACAAAAGCCGAATAATAGAAATGAGTAATACTACCCCTAATAGCTTTTTATAAATTGAATCTGAAACTGGCATTATACTGCCAATAAACGCAAATGGAATAGAGGCCGCTATTAATGGCCATAACAATTTAGATTTGAAATGACCGGCTCGATAAAATGAAACAAAGGCAATGAAAGATACCAATGTGTTGAGCAATAAAGATGTGGGCTTCATTACAGCCGGACTAAAACTTAACAAGGCCATTACAGCCAAATAACCACTGGCACCACCATGCCCAATACTGGAATAAAAAAACGCTACCAAAAAAAACAAAATGTACAACCAAATTTCATGCATACAATGATAGTTCTATATAAATAAATATATTTTTACTTCCTGCTGTGCGGCAATGAATGTCCACTCTTCTTCCAGCTCTATCCAACAGTTCGCCTTTCCCAATGCACTTAACTGATAAGAAGCCTGTGCCGGCAAAACAGTTACTTCTCCTGATTCATAGTATCCTTTCAGGAATTGTGTAAGCGGAATTGTTTTTTTAAATGGTGCTTTTAGACGAGCAGTAGTTGTTTGAATAGTATGGGTTCCACACACTTGATCGATGGCGGGCAATACATACTGATACAAACAGGATAAAACTGCACTCGGATTTCCCGGCAAACCAAATACCAGCCGGTTTTGCTGTGTTCCAAAAAACAATGGTTTCCCGGGTCGTTGCTTCACCTTATGAAAGTGCTGTTCTATACCCGCTTTAATACAGGCGGCAGGAACAAAATCATAATCTCCCACACTTACGCCACCGGTCAGTAATATCAAATCATATTCTTGTACCACAGCATTAATGTTTGCAATGGTATCATTCAGGTCATCTTTTAAATAATGCACTGCAATATTTTCAATACCGGCTTGTTTTAAATGTGCCTGAATGGCGAATGCATTAGAGTCGAACACCTGCCCAAATTGTAAGGATTGGCCCGGCTGTACCAATTCGTTTCCGGTAAGTAAAATAGCAACAGATGGTTTTTGAATAACAGGCACGTTTGTAATACCGGCACTGGCCAACAAACCAATATGTGCCGGACGCAGAACAGTTCCTGCTTCAATTAAAACTGTATTTTTTTCTAAATCGGAGCCTTTTTCACGAATGTGATCGCCCAACTGAACTATACGATCGGATTGTATTTGAATAGATTGGTTAATTAGATTTACATATTCTTTTTGTACAACGCAATCGGCACCATCCGGTATAGGGCCTCCGGTATAAACGCGAATGGCCATTCCGTTTTCTAACGTTAATTGTTGTGAAGTTCCGGCAGGTAATGCATCCTGAATGAGCAATGTTTTTTCTTTTTCAACATAATAAATAGCATAACCATCCATAGAGGATTGACGAAATGCAGGAAACTGAATAGGACTTACGATGGTTTGTGCCAATGCATAGCCTGGCGCTTGAAGAATAGGACGCTCTATTGTTGGCAATGTTTTAGAATGACTACTGATAATTTGTTTTGCTGTTGCTACTGAAATCATATTGCTACTTGTTAACCGCCAATGGCAATCATACTTCTGTTGTGTAATGAATTGGCATCAATTAAATTAAATTGCTTGGAAAATTGTCCGCCCAGCGCTTTGTGTTTGGTTAAAAGATTCTGCCGTATAAGTGGTAACACATCCTGATGGTTGCGAAGTGGCGTTAATAAATCTGTTTCCTGTTCTGCAAACAAACAGTTTTTCATTTTGCCATCTGCAGTTAAACGAATACGATTACATCCTTCACAGAATGGTGCACTCATGGTGCTAATTACGGCAAAAGTACCGGCATAATTTTCAATACGGTATTGTTTACTGGTATCGTGTACATCATTTTGTATGGAGATGGTGGTATGCTTTTTTTGAATGGTTTCCAGCATTTGTGCCCAGGTAACCAATTTATCGCTTTTCCATTGATTTCCATCAAAAGGCATAAACTCTATAAATCGAACGTCAATGGGGGTATGTTGTGTCCATGCCACAAAATCCAATAGCTCATTGTCATTTACTCCTTTTACCACTACTGCATTTACTTTTACTTTAAAGTTGTGCTGTAACAATGCATCAATATTTGCTTTTACCCGTTTAAATTCATCGCGGCGGGTAAGTTGTTGAAATTTTTCTTTTTGCAAAGTATCTAAACTAATGTTTACAGATGAAATGCCAGCCCCTTTAAAACTTTCTATAAATTCATGTACCCGAACACCATTGGTAGTAATGGTTAATGTTGCCGGCAAGCTGCTCAGTAATTCAATAATTTTTGGAGCATCTTTCCGAACCAGTGGTTCGCCACCCGTTAATCTTATTTTGGTGATGCCTTCATTCACAAAAATTTTGGCCAGTTCTAAAATTTCATTCGGCTGCATTAATTTGGCCGATGGCATAAAAGTATAATCAGCCGCCGGCATACAATAAAAACAACGAAGGTTGCAATTATCGGTCAGTGAAATACGTAAATAAGTATGTTTACGTTGATGGGTATCATTTAGCATTGCTTTCATTATTAAGGAGGCAAAATTTTTCATAATCCTCCGGTGTATCAATATCAAATTTCCCTAAAGGAAAAGCAATAGTAGCCACATCTTTTCGGTATTGATGTACTATTTTTCTGGCACCCACATCGCCTTTCAGTTCTAATAACTTTGCAAAATATTGTTCTGCAAATAAAACTGGCGTGCCAATAATGCCATCATATTCTGCTGCTACAATGCCTTTTTGTGTATGTTGTTGCAAGGTTAACATGTTTTGTAAAAGGGTACTATTCAAAAAAGGCTGATCACTTACCAGCAAAAACAAATGTGTGACGGGTAATGGTTTTTGCATAACGTACTCAATCCCTTTTTGAATAGAAGTAGCCATCCCCTTTTGCCAGTTTTCATTGTACACAATATCCACATCCTTTTGCCAATTCATTTGTTCCAGAATAAGTTGGTGATAAAAGCCGGTAACAATCAGCAAATGTTGCGGCTGTATTTGTTTCACCTCCTGAACCAAATGCAGTAACAGGTTGGTAGATTGATACGGCAGTAACATTTTTGCTCGTCCTATTCGGGTTGCTGCCCCTGCCGCCAGTATGATTACACCGGTACTCATATTGTGGCAGCATGAATGGGTAATGACTTCTCTCTTAAATGAATGGGTGATTGTTGATGCATCACCGACATAATTTCTGCAGCAATGGAGAGTGCAATTTCTGCTGCAGTTTCTGCACCTAAATCCAGCCCCGTTGGTCCATAAATAGTTTGTAGCTGCTTTTCGTTGTAGTGAATACCCTGCAGTTCTAAATCATGTAACATTCTGTTTCTTTTTGTGACTGGCCCCAATAAACCAATATAAGGTAATGGTGTGGATTGCAAGGTTGAGAGCACAGCCAAATCATAATTATAATTATGCGTCATTAAAGCAACGGCAGTTTTGGCATCTGCCTGTAATTTTCCTGCTACTTCTTCAGGTTTACTTATCAAGATTCGATTTGCCATAGGGAAGCGTTGATGGGTTGCATGTGTTTTTCTTCCATCAGCTATTACCACATCCCATCCCAGCGTTGCTGCTATCTGCGCCAATGGCATCACGTCATTGCCAGCACCCACAATTACCAACTGAATGGAAGGCTGCACCCATTGAATAAAAAATTGGTGTTTTTTCCCCTCCCAAGCAACCATCACATGATCCGATTTTTCTGTTGCAATAACCGAGGCAATCGGTTCTGCTAACTGTTGTTGTAATGAAAGTGGTAGAAATTCAGCAGTAGTAGTACCGAAATGCTGATCATCTTCCAGTGCATAACCGCATATCAGTTGCGCAGGTTTTCTGTCGGCCACGGCTTTGCGTAATAGCTGAATAGGGGCATGTTCATTGGTATCGTTGATGCGTAAGGGTTCAAACAATATTGAAACAATGCCATTGCAACCTAACTGAATGCCCAGTTTAGCATCATCTTCATCGGTAGTATCATACACCACTATTTTCTTTTTATCCTGATGCATGGCCAACAATGCTTTTTTCAAAGCATCGCCTTCCAAACATCCGCCGCTGATGGCACCGGTTAATTCGCCCGTTTCATTCACCAACATTCTGGCACCGGGCCTTCTGTAAGAAGAACCATCCACATGCACCACAGTGGCCAATGCTGTTTGTTGTTGTAAACGGCAAGCCGCATCATACGCTGCAATAATATCTTTTATTTCTTTCATGCCGCTTCATGTTCTGCTGCTTATTCACGCAAGTGATTCACCTGTTCCGGAGTAACCATTCCCTTTAAGCGGTTGCCCCAGCTATTTCTGGTGTAATTTAAAATATCCGCAATTTGTTCGCTGGTTAAATAATCCTGTGCCGGCATAATATTGTTAAACGATACCCCATTCACGGTAATTGCACCGGTTTGCCCTTTTAATACCACATTAATTAATTCAGCTATCGGCTTTTGCATAAAATCTGATTTGGCCAAAGGCGGAAAAACGCCCTCCTGTCCCTTGCCATCTTCCATGTGGCAATTTTGGCAATACATGCCGTATACTTCCTTACCTCTTGCTATGCTTTCTTTCAATAATGCCTTGTCCTGTTGAAAAGAAACAGCCAAAACGCCAAGCGTTAACAATGCCATGCTACTGATTAGTTTTTTCATGTGTACATTTTATGTTTCCATTGGTTTTATGAAATAGCAGAATGATTCGTCCGGTTAGTTTGTAACATTCCACGGGGCTATTTCATGCACAATTCATTTATACTTGAATGGTTAAACAATATGGTTGATATCAAAAGGCAATTTGCGAATTCTTTTTCCGGTGGCTGCATAAATAGCATTACAGAGTGCCGGAGCAAAAGGTGGCAAACCCGGTTCGCCCACGCCTTTTATTTTAGGACCGCCATTGGCAATAATGTGCACTTCAACCGGTGGCATTTCATTGATGCGTACCAATGGATTGTTGTTGAAATTACTTTGAACCGTTTGACCATTGTTGAAGGTAATGCCATTTTTAATGGCGGCAGTTAAAGCCATAACGGCAGCTCCCTGCACCTGCGCTTCTACCGTATCGGGATTTACCACCGTTCCCAAATCAATTACAGCGTATGCTTTTTCTATTTGAATGCCATTACCTTTTTTTGAAACCTCTACCACATAACCGGCCAATCCTGCAAAAAACTCCCATTGTGCAACACCCCTGCCCCATCCTGCCGGTAAAGGTGTTTCCCATTTAGATACTTCTTTTAGTTTTTGCATAAGGGTTTTGGTGTCAGTATCTTTTGTAAGCATATCTAACCGAAATGCCATGGGGTCTTTTTTAGCTGCTACCGCCATTTCATCTATAAAACTTTCATGCGAAAAAGCCAGTGTAGTACTGGTAACCGCTCGCCATGCAGCCAATGGAACCGGCATATAATGAAACACGTACAAATTCTTCATATTCGGAATTTCGTATTTCTGTTCACTAATACCTTCCGTCATAGTGCCATTCGACTTTGTTTTATCGTAATTTTTATTGCCATCTAATGTTGGTGCAATTACTTTGTGTTGAAAGGCTAACGGGTTACCATTTGCGTCTAATGCACCTTTAAATGCCGAAAAAGTCATGGGGCGGAAGGGACCCATTTTGGTATCATCCTCTCTTGTCCATAATGATTTAACGGGTTTGCCAATTTTTTTACTGAGCTCAATTGCTTCTTCTACATAGTCGGGATACAATCTTCTTCCAAAACCACCTCCGCTAAATAATACATGAATGGTGATGTTTTCTTCAGGAATATTATACTTTTTAGTGAACTGATCCATAATTCTACCCGGTACTTGCGTAGATGCCCAAATTTCAATTTTATTGCCATCATACCAATTACAAACACAATTCATAGGCTCTATGGGCGAATGTGAAACCACAGGTGTTTCATAAAAGGCTTCTAATTTAACCGGCGCTTCGGCAAAGGCTTTATCAAAATCACCTGATTGATGGTCGATAGCCCCTTCTTCTTTAGCCGATTGGCGTAAGCTTTCAGCAAAATCTTTTGAATTAAAGGATTCATTCCCATCATAATCCCAGGTAACTTTCAATGCTTTTCTTCCCTGCAGGGCTGCCCAGTAATTTTCAGCCAGTACTGCAACACCCACGGAATGATGGCCATTAATATCGCGTTCACAGGTTTCAACTCCAATTACGCCTTTCACTTTTTTTGCGGCTGTATCATCATACCTCACCAATTTTCCGCCAAACACCGGGCAACGCTCAATAGAGGCATATACCATACCGGGCACTTTTACATCAATACCAAACATTGCTTTGCCGGTTGATTTTAGAGGAACATCTGGCCGTGGATACCGTTTACCTAGTATTTTAAAGTTTTTTGGATCTTTTAATGTTGGATTTTTAGGCACTTCCAATTTTGCGGCAGCAGCAGCTACATCGCCATATCCCAAAGTTTTGCCTGATGGACGATGCATAATTTTTGCATTATCGGCATAACATTCACTTACTGGTACACCCCATTGCTGCGCAGCAGCCATCACTAACATTTCTTTGGCGGCAGCACCAATTTGGCGCATTTGCATATAACTGGTTCTTACCGATGCACTACCTCCGGAAAACTGGCCATTGCCATATTTTTTTTGCCCTCCGGTTTGTTGAATGGTAACGCCTTCTAATGGTACTTCTAATTCTTCTGCAATTAATGACGGTACAGATTGATAAACCCCCTGACCAATTTCGGGACGGGGATTCATGAGGGTTATTTGTCCGGTAGGTTCTATGATTACAAAAGGCGATAAATCATACCTTGAACCGGCTCCTGTTAGCTTCTGTAGTGCTTTCTGTTTTTCCAGGTAAGACTGGGTAATTTTTTCAATTACAGATTCTCCATTTGCTTTTAATGATAGGCCAATCATAAGGCCGGTGCCTGTAAATCCTGATAATTTCAGGAAATTACGACGATTTATGGTTGAAGTAGACTCCGACATATTTTGATATTTTTATGGATTAAGCGTTCATGATTTCTGAGGCACGATGAATGGCAGAACGGATGCGCTGATAAGTGCCACACCTGCATAAATTTCCCTGCATGGCAGCGTCAATATCGGCATCAGTAGGTTTGGGCTTGTTTTTTAGCAGTGCTGTAGCACTCATAATTTGACCCGATTGGCAGTAGCCACATTGTGGTACTTGCAATTCAATCCAGGCTTTTTGAACGGCCTGACCAGCTTTGTTTTCATCTAACCCTTCAATGGTGGTAATATTTTTACCTGCGGCAGCAGCAACCGGAAAACTACACGACCTAACGGGAGTGCCATTTACATGTACGGTACAGGCACCACATTGTGCAATACCGCAGCCAAATTTGGTGCCTGTTAAATCAACATAATCTCTAATAGCCCATAACAGAGGCATTTCAGGTGCCACATCAATTGTATAGGTTTTATTGTTTACGGTTAAAGTAATCATGATTTACTTTTTTTATAGATTGAAATATTTTTTTTACAGAACAGTAGCTTTGAAACGATTTCATAAAACTTGGAATGCTATAATCTCCAAACAAAACGAACATACCGACCATGCAACAATCAAAGTTTAAATTTAAGCAAAACAATAGCGCAAACAAAACATTTGTACTGATGTTTAAATTTTAACAGAAAAATTAGACTGAGATAAATTTTTATATACTGCTTCGAGGATGACGCCA
This sequence comes from Hydrotalea sp. AMD, assembly GCF_004100315.1. Classification (NCBI taxonomy): domain Bacteria; kingdom Pseudomonadati; phylum Bacteroidota; class Chitinophagia; order Chitinophagales; family Chitinophagaceae; genus Hydrotalea; species Hydrotalea sp. AMD. The sequence goes on from NZ_SCKY01000027.1 coordinate 40,429, forward strand.
AACCGCCGTTATTGGATATAACGATTTTTGCATGAAAGGTTACAGCATTTGCTGAATTTTTTCTTTCACAGGTACCCGCCAAAAACGGGTTTCAACCGATACCATACACTTAGTTTTTCAACACCCGTTTTCTTCGTAATTGCTTTAGGGTATTTTATATGTAACATCATTTTGAAGCTGTTTCTTTGCAGGGTAAAATTTTGTACCCTAAACCCACTGGCAAATTGAGGACAGGGGGCATAATTGAAGCAATATTTAATATTATATTAAATTATATGTTTTATTTTCTGTCTTAAAATTATAAATTTTAGACGATAATTTTAATAATTAATTATTTTTTTGAGAATTTTATCAAAAAATAGAATAAAAAATTAAATATTTATTTTAATAATTTATTTTGGACATCACGTTAAAATATTCATAAGTAATTGATTATAATATAGTTATAATTATTTTTTTACTTTGGATATCATAAATTGATATAAATTATTGTTTGTTCATAATAAAAGAAACTTGCACTTTTACATTGCACAGGGGAACAAGAGAGAAAATATTTTTAAGATTTTTCATATGGCAAGCAATCGTTAGAGGCTATTCTGTTTCTACAGAATGGCCCTTTTTTCCCCTAATTAAATGTAAAGCCTACTTGCAAATTTCCACCAACTGAAGCAGGTGCATTGTTACCAAAACGCGTTGGAAATGATATCGAAAACCAATAATCTACATCCTTTGTTTGTAAATACACTTTATTGAATACAGGGGTAAAACCATACCTGCCCTGAGTTTCAAATGCTAACCTTGGTACAAAATTAAACCCATGGTTCCCCCTAAAAATTATACCGGGATCAAAAAGTAAATTATTGGTCTTGCTGAATGGGGCACTGCCTTCGCTTTTATACCATTGTACTAAGGGCGTAATTTCATAACTAATACCAAATCGTTGATTATAGTATTAGTATATAATTCAAGTTTCCTAAAATAGAAGCATTTGAAACAGAATAATTTTGAGTTGCGAAAACAAAATTTCTATTCAAATGCTTTAGGACAAAGTTATTAGTATTTACTGTTTAGTGGATGATATACTCAAAGGTATCCATCATGTCGAACACAAGGAGCGTAAAGTAAGTGACAGTGAGATTATCAGCACGGCATTAGTGTCCGCTCTTTCTTTTAAAGGGAACCAGTTCCATGCCATCAATTATATGCGGACACATAATATGGTGCCGGCAATGATTGGCAAGAGTGGTTTCAATAAGCGGCTCCATAAGGTGGCCACGCTGTTGATGTGGCTGTTTTTGCATATTGGCAGGCTGTTTAAGTATATGTGTGCAGAGCTGGAATGCATTATTGATTCATTTCCTTTGAAAGCCTGTGATAACATACGTATTAGCCGCAGTAAACTATTGAAGGGTGAGCAATGGTGGGGTTTTAATGCCAGTAAACAGGAATACTTTTATGGTGTAAAAGTACAGTTGATTACAACCAAAGACGGCATAGCGGTTGAACTTTGCTTTTCGCCTGGCAGCGAACATGATGTGAATGCCCTGCAAAAAATGTTTATGGATTTGCCGCCCGAAAGTACTTTATTTGGAGACAGTGCCTACACGGCATACCAACTGGAAGGAAGAGCTATACAAAGAAACAGAATTGATAGAGCTGAAGATATGCAGGAAGGCAAACAGCAAAGGAGCAGACAAACCTTATCAGAGGTTTATAAAGAATATCATGAGAAAACGCATAGAAACCACCATTAGCGAAATTGTAGAACTGACATCTCAGTCAATTCATGCAGTTACAAAGGGTGGATTCTTGCTTAAAATATTACTATTCGTTTTTGCTTTTCAAGTAAAGGCAATTATTTAAAACAGGAAACCTGGATTAAGTATTATTTATCCAGACAGAATACCTTTTGAATTTATAAAAATGATGCCTTTATTAAAGCAAGAACGAAGCAATGGCGATGTGACATCAACATTACTTTTAAAAAAAGTTGGCCGGGCATCGAGCCCGACCAATTTTAGCAAGAACTTTGCTACTGGCTCTGTTCTATCAATATATTATTACACAGTTTATTTTACACTCCCTAAGCGGACCGATAAAATCATCCAAAACAAAAAAGTTATTACATTGAATGCATAATGCTTTTAAAATATAATTAGCGTATAACCTTATTCAGCCAAAAAATAAAACCAGCTTCATCATAACATTAGTTACCCGATCAGGACTCGAACCTGAACTATCAGAGCCAGAATCTGAAGTACTGCCATTATACGATCGGGTAAATTAAAATCGTGACCCCGCAGGGACTCGAACCCTGGACCTACTGATTAAGAGTCAGTAGCTCTACCAACTGAGCTACGGAGTCGGTGAGGTTGCAAAAGTACTTATTATGATAATATAATAGTTGTTGTATTAAGGTTTTTCCAACCATTTATTTTAATATTCCTTTTATCAACACCTGTTTTCTTTGTACCTTAACCCTCCCTAAATTACGTTCATCATGCACATGCCTGCTGCCTTCCGTGTTTATTCATTGAGTGATACGGCTATTGTTATTGATTGGGGTAATACCATTGATGAAGCCATCAACCATCAGGTACAGGCACTTTTCCAATGTTTTCAACAAGAAAAAAAAGATTTTATACGCGATGTTATTCCGGCCT
>NZ_SCKY01000088.1:0-1367 GCF_004100315.1 Hydrotalea sp. AMD
CGCAAAGAATAACACCTTGCGCATCACGTTTGCCATAAATACAAATGCCTGAGCCAATGGTTGGGGTTACCCAGCCAAATTCCTTATCGTACACTGCTTCACCCTGTTTTTCCAGTTCTTTCAGTCCCGCTGCACTCATAAACGGCTTAGCTGCGGCAATGCTGTTTTTTATTGCGTTCAATTCGTCTATTTCCAATGGCGCACCGGCATCGCCATCCTCACAACAACCGCCTTTACATTTATTTAAATCGCATACAAATTGTTCTTCTACTACAGCATCGCTGATTAATACCTGATCAATTGCTATCATTTTATGTAATCGGGTTTAAATGGGTATTGGTTACAAAGGTAAAAGGTTTGGGGAAGTGATGGGTTGTTTGCGGAAGATAGCTTTTTGATGAAGGTAGAAAGCCGAAGGCAACTGATTCATTTAAAAATTCTCAGACATTCATTGTGGAATCAGCATTCATATACATTTTGTTCGTTTTATTATAATAAAGCGAAAAGGTGACCAACATACAGACATATTTCAAACGGACAACGAGTAAGCCGACACACAGGCAAAAGCCAAAGTGACTTGTCCTGAAATAGGTTGACAAAATTGTTAACTTTATTTCGCACAAAATGAGTCAAAAAAAACAAAAAAGGAAATTGTTGCCGAGTATTTGACAGGCAACTACACTTATCTTTGATAACAACGATAAAGGTGATTATAGTAGGGATGTGTCAAAAAACACTGGCTCGAAAGTAATCATCTTTATTTTTTAAAAGGTACTCGTTGTGATTTGCTTTCAAATTATTTTTTTTCAGATCTTTAATGGCGTTCTATTGTCATGTGTTTAGTCTTTGCTTTTGTAAAATAGTGTTCTTTCCAACAGTGTATGCATAAACTGATGCAGGAATATATTTTAATTTTAAGTCGTCTATTTCTTTTGTGCCTTCTTTGTCTATAGTTGTAATTAAAGACGTTTTCAAGTTGTTGTCTCTAAGGAATTGCAGTAGAGGTTTTAAGTCACCTGGTTTTTCAAAAAACTGATTACTCCATTTGATTTCTACAGCCCATTGAGGTTTAAAATTTTTGTCGTCAAGTTTTACCATATCAACTTCTCCTTTCTGCCATCTCGCATAATATGGAGTGAACCAATCTCTGTGCAGCCATTGAGCATAGATAGCTGTTTCAACCATGTTTCCTATGAACGGGTCAGTTGGTTGTAGCGGAGCAAACAACGCACTTCGCAACGAAGGATTAGTCAGGTAAATTTTGAACTGTGTTGCTCGTTGAAATTGTTTGGGCTTATTTGAAATTTTATGAACAACTTTTATAAGAAATGCAGCTTCTAAGTATTCAATGTAACGTTTAATGGTGT
>NZ_SCKY01000009.1:0-158467 GCF_004100315.1 Hydrotalea sp. AMD
CTTCCATTACCGAAGCCAAAAAGCAGGTAGGTATCCGTTTAGGGGAGGCATTGAACAACCCAGGTTCTGTATATAATTTACTGTTAGAAGAAGGGGATGTAATTAAAGTACCCAAACAATTGCAAACCGTACAATCCTTTGGTGGGGTATATGTATCTCAGAAAGTGGTATATACCAAGGGGTTGACGTTTAGAAAAGTCATTGACCAATCGGGGGGCTTTCAGCAATATGCTTCCCGTAAACGGAGCTATGTTATTTATCCCAATGGGGAAATAAGAAGTACCAAACACTTTTTGTTCTTTAAAACCTATCCGGAAATAAAACCCGGTACAGAAGTGTACGTGCCTATTAAAAAGCGTACACCGGCTAATGAAATAGCCAGTACCGGTGCAGCCTTTGCTTCTATAGCAGGATTAATTGTTTCATTGGTATATTTAATTAAAAAATAAGCAAGCCGTAAAGGTGTATGACACAAACAACCGAACCACAGGAAGAATATTATAGTCTGGCCGATATACTGCAACAGGTAAAAGCTTTTCTGCGCTACCTGCGGCAGCAATGGGTATGGCTGTTAATAGCTGCTGTATTGGGCATTGGCGGTGGTGTATTGTATTATTACCTGCAAAAACCGGCTTATCAGGCAGAAGAAACCTTTATTTTAGAAGAAAAAACACCCGGTGGTGGGGGATTAGCCGGACTGGCCTCTCAATTTGGATTTGATGTGGGTAGTTTAACCGGTAGCAGTAGCATTTTTTCAGGCGATAATATTTTAGATATTTTAAACTCCCGCCGCATTGTTGAACATGTTTTGTTGAGTAAGGTGGATAGTAGTCAAACCAATGGGCCTACTTTGGCTGATGTATTTTTAGATTTTAGTAAACTAAAAAAAGCCTGGCGCCATAAGCCCGGGTTGGATACCATGAATTTTTATCGAGTAAATGGCCGAAATAGCCTTAGTTTGTTGCAGGATAGTATTTTGCATGAAGTTTATAAACAGGTAACCAAAAAATACGTATCTGTAAGCCGATTAAATAAAAAAGGAACCATTATTACCGTAACGGCTACATCTATCAATCCCGATTTTTCTTTGTTATTGGCTCGCCGAATGGTGAAGGAAGCCAGTGATTTGTATATTGATATCAAAACCTCGGTATCTGCTTCCAACGTTAACCGTTTACAGCAAAAGGCCGATTCGTTATTGGCCTTATTAAATAACAAAAGCTATCAGGTAGCCGGCATGCAAATCAACGATGCCAATCCGGCTTTAAAATCGGTGTTAGTTCCCACCGAATTAGCTTCCCGCGATCGTACCGTATTGGCAACATTGTATACAGAAGTAGTAAAAAATTTGGAAACCGTACGTACTACTTTAATGCTGCAAACTCCGGTGATTGAAGTGTTAGATATGCCGCATGCACCTTTGGAAGATGGGAAAAAGAAGCTAAGTTTTACAATGATTATAGGGTTTATTATAGGTGTACTAATTGGCGTAGGATATGTTTTCATACGTTATTTGCAACAGCATTGGACAATAGAGGCAGCAAAAAATACTCCTTCATTGTCTTAGTGCGGTGAAAAGAGAAGTGAATTGTGTGAATGGAAAAATAATTTTATGGGATACCGCACAGCCGGAATGGGAGTGAGGTAAGCGAAGCTTTGAATAATATTAAATTATATATCAAAACCTAAGACTTTAATATAATAAATACAAGCTAATTTATATTTTTCAGAATAGTTCAAATAAGGGTTTTGATTAAAGCATTTAAGAGTTATCGATTATTAAATTATAAAAATACAATAAGTTTGTTATTTAATCTAATCTTATATATTATTATTGTTAATATTAATCACCTTTGAGTATATCTAAAAATTTTATGTATTTTAAAAATAGTGCGTTAGTTTTTACTTTTATTAATCGTGTAATAGGCTTAGGTTCTGCGTTTATTTCAATGTTAATGGTGACAACTTATTTTTCTATTGATTTGCAAGGATATTATTACATTTTCAATAATTTACTTCTTTTGAATTTTTTGTTAGATATTGGATTTGGTGTCGTTTTAGTTCAATTTATCAGTCACGAATGGGCACATTTGTATTTTAAAGAGAGTAATACAATCCACGGGGATAAAATTGCAATGGCAAGATTGGCTGGTCTTATACGAATTAGTTTAAAATGGTATATTGGTGTGGCTTTATTCTTTTTATTATTTGTAGGAATAGGTGGTTACTTTTTTATGGGATTATCAAATAAGCCGTTCCATCTTTATGATCTTCCATGGATTTTACTGACAATAAGTGTTTCGTTTTCAATAATTTTATCACCATTTAAGTCTCTTCTTGAAGGGACTAATCAAATTGCTAAAAACCAATTAATTTCATTATTTGCAACTATTTTTGGTGCTATTTGTATGTGGGCGGGTATTTATTTTGGAATGGGATTATATTCATTATCGGCCAATGTTTTTGGAGCATCAATAGTGACTTTTTATTTAATGCGTAAACATGCTATGATGTTTCTCAAATTTCGTCAAATTAAAGGTATCGATGATAAGTATCTCTGGCGAAATGAATTTTGGGGTCAACAATGGAAAATTGGTCTAAGTTGGTTATTGGGTTACTTTATGATGCAGTCTTTTGTGCCACTTTCTTTTAAATTATTGAGTACCCAAGAAGCTGGTAAAATAGGTGCTACAATGCAATTATTTAATGTTGTTAATATGGTAGGATTTGTTTGGATTAGTTCAACTGCTCCTAAGTTTGGAATACTTGGTGCAAAACAAAAATTTTTACAAATCAAAAAAATGGTCAATTTTACGATTGTTAAAAGCTTATTATTTTCCTCATTAGTGTTTGTTTTTTTTATTATTTTAATATACATAGGAAAAACAATGCACGTTAAACAATTTAATCGATTTACTGAAATGCCAGTAATAATTTTAATTCTACTTACTGGGGTATTCATGCAATTTTCAAACGTTTTTACTAGCGCAGTAAGATTTCAAAAAAAAGAACCATTTTTAATTCCAACCTTTGTATGCACAGTTTTAGAAATTACTTTGATTATATGCACTGTAAAATGGCTTGGGGTATATGCTTTCGGTATCGTATTTTTTGTTGTAGTCTCATTAATACTTGTACCTTGGACTTACTTTATTTACAGAAATGAATTTCGATTATCGAATAAAATTGCTTAGAATATCAAAAATTTCAGATTCATGATTCAGATACTTTATTATTTTAAATAGCTATTATAATTTATAAAATTTTATTTTTTACTTATAAAATTGCTTTCATTTTAAATACATAATTATTTTATGAATTTATTTAATTTATTTAAAATTGTTTTGAAAGTCCCAAATTTCTTATTTATAAAGAAAATTTTAAGACACGAAATACCTATTGAAGACTTTGATTACTCTATTTCAAAAAAGCAATTATATCTGAAAAGGTTAAAAGTTTCAGTACATAAGGATAAAAATTTATTTGTCTTGAATGGTTATAATTTAATCATTAATTTAATTGAGAAGTGCAATGCACAAATAATTTCTAGCGATGATGGGTTATTAATTAAAATTGACAACCTGAAATTTAATATAAATTACTGGGATGAATTAAATATTTTAAAAGAAGTTTTTGTAGATGGTATTTATAATTATGTAATTAATGAAAATATGAGTTTGATTGACATTGGGATGAATGTAGCAATAACTAGTTTATTCTTTGCTAAAAATGATAAGATAGAAAAAATATATGCTTTTGAGCCATTTCCTAAAACGTTTAATTATGCTATTAAAAATATTGAACTAAATAATCATTTGGCTCATAAAATTATTCCTCGAAATTATGGGTTAGATAAAGAAAATCAGTTTTTAGATGTTAAATATATTGTTGAGAATAAAGGGAGTGTAGGTGTTAAAGGTATACCTAAAGATTTATTAGCTACATATAAGAGTAATATTCAAATTGAACGAATAGAACTTAGATCTGGGCTAAATGAAATAAAAACCATTTTGAATGAAAATCCTTATTCAAACTTTATCGCTAAAATTGATTGCGAAGGATCAGAATATGTTATTATTGATGAACTACATGAAAAAAAAGTTCTTAGAAGGATAAAAGTATTCATAATTGAATGGCATGAGAAAGGGCCGAGTCAAATTATTAAAACCTTAAATGTAAATGGGTTTGATGTATTTTCTTTTGGCGATTGTAATAAAGACGTTGGAATGATATATGCATTTCGTAAATAAAATGAAATAAAATCGGAAATAGCCAATGAAAAAAAAAGTTTTATTTTTTAGTCCTCATGCTGTCCACGACAGAAGTGCTATGGCTGGTCATCAAACTTTTAATTTTTATCTCAAATCATTTGCTAATGATTCTGATTTTGAAATTTCTTATGTGATTCTTCACAAAAATGACTTTGATTATAAAACTATGCATCTACAATTTAATGGGTGCAAAGATTTTTCTATACGAATTCCTTTATTTATTCGGATATACAATTTTTTTCACTACAATAAAGGGCTAAAAAATCTATTAAGTTGGTATAATCCCATTTATTATTTTGTCAGTCCATTATTGCTTTTAAATTTTATTTATGCTGCAAAAAAAATTAAAAATCACTATACACCAGATGTTATAGTATTAGAATGGACTGAAATGCTATTTATCTATCCACAGCTTCGCAAAATCTTCCCTAATTCCAAATTTGTAAGTTCAGAGCATGACGTTACATTTATAGCTATAGAAAGAAAAGCTAGTCTAAGAATGGTAAAATTTGCTATGGCAAAAAAATTTAAGGATCTTGAATTGTCGTTACTTAAAAATATGAATTTAGTTTTACTACATAATTATTTGGATGCTGAAAGATTAAAGCAATTTGATATTCAAAGTGAAAAATTATTGGTTATCTCACCATTTTATTCAAATCATTTAGCAATTTATAAACAGAAAAAGTATACAAACAATATTTTATTTTATGGTGCTATGGGTCGTCCTGAAAATATTCAGGCAGTGTCTTGGTTTATAAGCAATGTTTTTGAACCCTATCAATTGTACGATAAATTTACTTTTACAGTAGTAGGTGCTAAAGGTGAACTTTTGAAAAACCGATATAATTATATACCTAACCTTCATTTTACTGGTTTTGTAGAAGATCCATCAAATTATTTTGAAGAATCATTGTGTATGGTTGCTCCGATTTTTCAAGGAGCCGGCATTAAGGTAAAAGTTATTGAAGGTATGCGGGCTGCTTTACCTGTTCTTACTACAAAAATTGGCATGGAAGGTATTAGTGCAACTAATGGCATTTCTTTTTTTTTGTGTGATGAGCCTTATCAATACTATAATGTTTTGTTAGCTTTATTATTAAATGTTAATCTGGCTAAAAGTGTTGGTTCTAATGCGATGAAACTTATAAATCAAGATTTTTCTTTCGAAAATTCATATAAAGAATATAAACAAAAAATTCTAAGCTTAATAAACTCACACTAAAAAGTAAAATTTGCTAGAAAATTAATTAGAATTTTCTAATCTTTAAATTAAAGCAAGCTTTAATTGAGACTAAATAGATATTCTGTATTAAAAAAAAACATAATAATTATATGACATTATTCATTATTTTGTTTGAGTACAATTCGGTTTGTTAATTATAATCTAATTTTTTCCACAATACAAGTGCACATACTGATTTGAAATAAGTTAAGAAAAAATTTAAATATGAAACTCCAATTTTAAATTATGTATTAAAACTTTGCAATGGAATTAGATACTAACATATGTTTTATGTAAAATAAGTTTTATGGCTTGTATTACGATTAAGTTGAGCCAAGTACTCGGGTTAGAATGGCATTAAAAGATTTCTATTTCTAAGGTGCGCAATCTATTTAAAGTTTAATTAAAATACTTTTATTATTAATCTATAAATATAAAATTAATATGAATGTTTGTTCTGATGAATCTTTATAATATTTGTTTCTCAAGACTTTTAGAAGACTTTTATTATACCGTTATTGAAATATATAATTTATAAATATATGAAGCGTCATAATAAGTTAAAGTCAATTTTCTCAAAATTATATCAAAACTAAAATAATTAATAATTACTAATAATAATCCAATTTTCGATCTTAAAAAAATAAATTTATCGAAATTGGTTTCGATTTATTTTAAATTATGTTAATCCGAATCCCTTTCCTGGTTTAAATATGATAGAATTATAACATTAAAAAATTATTTAGCATAACTGTGTATTTTCAATCTGTATTATTAATTTTAATAGTGTTATTATCAATAAGGTTAAAAGTTGAAGATGCTATATTATTAGTCATGTCCATTTTGCCTTTTCAATTTTTGATAAAGCATATCTTTATAATATTGGAAGGATCCGATAAAATTATTTCTTTATGGAAGGAAACAATTATTATTGTTTCTTTTTTTAAAATTTTAAAATTGCAAATATTTAATCATTATTTATTTTCAAAAAAATTCCCTTTCATATTATTTTCCCTTATAATTTTTGTTGAACTTTTTATGTTAATTTTTGCGCCAGAAAAAAATGATGCATTAGTCTCCTTTAAAGTATATTGTTTTCCTCTAATTACTGCATATTGTACTTCTAATATGAAAATGAGTGAATCATTTTTAAATAAGTTATTAAAAAATCTCATATTTTCATCCTTTTTTGTTTTTTTAATTTCACATTTACAATTATATTTTTTTAGTAATCAATTCGCATTGCTTATGGGGATTGCAGATTATATTGCTTCTTCTGGTGAAATTGTTTTTAAATATACAGCATCTGTTATAATGGGTCATCAGCGGATGTATGGTCCATTTGCAGGCCCCAATGAACTAGGGTTGTATACTTCTTTGATTATTTGTTTTTTTTCATTTGTTTTATTTAAATATAAATTATCAAAAGTCAATAAAATATTTATCACTTTTATTCTATTGATCGCATTAGCAACACTTATTCAAACTTTTTCTAGAATATCTTGGTTATTTACTGGCCTGTTTTTTTTTATTTCATTCAGAAAAATTACTTTCAAGAAAGAAGTTTTGTTTTCATTATTAATGTTGTTTTCTATTTTACTTTTTTTATATTTTACTACCGACTTTGGTAATATTTTTCTTTCGAGTATAAAATTTGAAGAAGCTAGTGCAGAAGGAAGGCCCGATAGCTTTTTCGATGGTTTAAAAATGATTATAAATCACCCAATGGGACTTGGGATTGGCACAGTTCAGTATAGTGCAACTAAACAACTTTGGCAGACTGAGATATTTTGGTGGTTAGTTTTAGTTGAGAACGGTGTTTTTATCGGGTTATTAATTTTTTATTCTTATTTAATTACATTTATCAATTTAAATATAAAAAAAAGTCTTTTTGCTCAGTTTGCAAAAAACTCGCTTATAATAACAATTGTTGTTGGATTTTTGTCTGTAATTGTTTTTGAACCAACGTTTATTACTTTTTTATGGATTTTTGTTGGGTTGGGATTCAATAAATTAAAGATTATATATGAATGACCCTTTTGTTTTTATTGTTATATTAAATTGGAATGGCTATCTAATTACTTTGGAGTGTTTAAAAAGTTTATTAGGGATTAATTATAATAATTATGAAATTCTTCTTGTAGACAATGGTTCAACAGATGAATCTTTAAATATCCTTAGAAATTACTGTGATAAGAAATCTAAGGTTTCTATTTTAGCACTTGATAAAAATTATGGATTTACTGGAGGTAATAATCAAGCTGTTGAATATATACTCAAAATAAAAACACCTGATTTTTTCTTGTTTTTAAATAACGATACGGAAGTAGATCCCGACTTTTTATCTAAAATGGTCGATTTGGCTATGAACAATAATAAGATAGCTGTAGTAGTGCCTAAAATTTATTATTTTAATTCCCCTAATACAATCTGGTATGCCGGCGGGTATATAAATAAACTTTCGTGTGTTGGGGAGCATTTTGGTTTGGGAAAAAAAGACTCAAAAAGATATTCTAAAGTAAAGCCTATTACTTTTATGAATGGATGTGCAATGTTAGTTAAATCCCATTTTATTATCAATTATGGGTTATTTGATGAAATTTATTTTGCGAATTGCGAAGATGTTGATTTTAGTTTTAAGGTTTTGCAAAATGGCTATATAATTATGTATGAAGCTAATGCTAAGATTTGGCATAAAGTCAGTCTGTCATTTAAAATCAATAAAAATAAATGGTTAGGATTTTATCTAGTTACGAGAAATCTTGTTATTTTACAAAAAAAATATAATATTAAAAAATGGTATTTTGTTTTTTCTTTTTCTTATTTCTTAATAAGGTGGTTATTGTATTTGGAATTTAAATTTTTGTTTCAAGGCAATTTTACATTTTGCAAATATATATTGCTTGGATTTATAGATGGGTTTACAAAAAAAAATCGCTTACAAAATTAAATTTTTGATTAAAATTTATAAATCAAATTAGATTTATTATTGCCTTCAAATGAAGGATGATATTTTTATTATGTTAATGTCTACAATAAATAAACATCTCATCCGATATAAAGTGAAAAAACTAATCAAATTTTTATTTTTATTAGTAAATGATGATTTGATTGTCTAAAAAGCATTTCTTATATCTTTCGTAATACTCTATTTATTTATTTATTGTAACTGGGTAGCATTAAAAAATTTTGGGTAAAAAGCGTCAAGTAATGGTTATTTTAAATCTCTGTAACACTAGTAAAATTAAATCAGAATATTGGCATTTATACAACTTATTATATAACTAATATTGATCAGAATACTAGTTGAAAGAATATTTGGTAATTAATTTTAAAGATTATGATTCAAAATATTGTGATTAAAATAGCGATTTTTATATTTTATATAATAGGTAAAACTCAATCTCTTTCTTTAAAAAAAAGAAATATTAATTTAAATAAAGCTACATTTTTAGTTTGTCGACTAGATCATATAGGAGATGTTGTAATGACTACTCCTGCCTTTAGGTCAATTAAGGAAGCGTATCTGGGTAGTAAAGTTTTTTTACTGACAAATTCATCTTCTAGATCATTAATAGATAATAATCCATTCATAGATGAATTAATTTATTTTAATTGGCCATGGCCATACGATAAGAGGAACAATTATTGGACTTTGAAAAATTTATTAAAGTGTATAAAAACTATTAAATATATAAGGAGTAAACACATTGATTGTTTTATTGAATTTCGTGGAGATCCTCGTTTTGTTTTTTTATTTGGAATTCTTGCAAACATACCTTTGAGAATATCCTCATTAAGAAAAGGAGGTAAGTCACTGCTAACTTATGGTGTTTCATTCAATGAAGATGAACATCAAGTAGATGTTGTTGCTAAAATTCTAAATCTAATAGATGTAAAGATTGCTAATAAACGTCCTGAAATTTTTCTTAATGATATAGATAGAAAAAATATTAAGGAGATATTAAATTCGGAACAGCTACCCTTTGATTCCTTATATGCTGTCATATCGCCTTTTTCAGCTCATTCTGTTCGTGAATGGCCTTTTTATAATTGGAATATAATTGCCGAGTTTCTTAAAACTAAATTTGATATGTTTAGTATTATTGTAGGAACTAAAGAAGATTATGATATTGCTGCTTCAGATATAGCAAATAATAAGGAATATATTTTTAACCTTTGTGGAAAAACTTCTTTACGAAATGTTGCTGCCTTAATGGAAAATGCAAGAATTGTTATTGGTGTGGATACTGGAACTCAACACATTGCTTCATGTTTTGATGTACCATTAATAACTATATTTGGTCCAGCAAAGCCTCAACAAACCCGACCAATAACACCATATGGAATATATATAGATAATAACTATTGTGTTTGTGATAGGAGCAAAAGGATTATGTGTAACCATCCAGAAAATGGTTACTCTAAATGTTTAATAGAGACTTCAACAGAACAGGTTTGTGTCGCAATATCAAATATTCTTTTAAATGGTTAAGTATATAGAAAAAATTATTTCAATTCTAAAAAAAGATCGCGAATATAAAATAAATTCAGATTATAATAATATCGAGTTATTTACAGTTCTTTATATTCGGTTCATGCAAATCTGTAGAGGCATGTATTTAAAAATTTGGATTAACTCTAAGGGTATAGTTTTTTGTGGAAGGAATGTACGTATTGAGCATGGTTATCATTTATCTACAGGTAAAAATATTATTATTGAAAATAATGTTTTTTTAAGTGCTCTTTCTCAAAATGGAATAATATTAGGTAATAATGTTACAATTGGTAAGCAATCAATAATTACCTGCACTGGAGTAATTTCAAATAAAGGGGTTGGTATTTGTATTGGTAACAACTCAGCAATTGGGGCACAATCTTTTCTAGGAGGGCAAGGTGGAATTAAAATAGGTAATGATGTTATTATTGGCCCTCAAGTAAAAATCTTTTCTGAAAATCATAATTACAATAAACTGTTGGTTGAAATTCGAAAGCAGGGTGTAAATAGAAAAGGAGTCACGATACACGATAATTGTTGGATTGGCGCTGGTTCTACTATTTTAGATGGTGTAGAATTGGGTAGTGGATGTGTTATAGCTGCCGGTTCTGTGGTAACAAAGTCATTTCCTAGTAATTCTGTTATTGCTGGGGTACCTGCACGTATTTTGAAATATAGACACGAATAATATTTTCTATAATGAAACTTGCTGTTATTGGTTCTCGCGGTTATCCCTACGTTTATAGTGGTTATGAAACTTTTGTAAGTGAAGTTACACCTAAATTATGCGAAATGGGAATTGACGTACATGTATACTGTCACAGGGCTTTATTTAAAGAGAAACCTAAGCAGGTAAATGGTGTTAAACTACATTATATTTATTGTATTCAATCGAAGAGCCTAAGTCAATTGTCCAATTCTTTTTTGAGTACACTTCATGCACTTTTTTTAAATTATGATGTTATTCTTTATGTCAATTCTGCTAATGGAGTGTTTGGAATACTCACTAAATTATTTCATAAAAAGACTGTAATAAATGTAGATGGCCTTGAGTGGCTAAGGCCAAAATGGAAAGGATTAGGAGCGAAAGTATTTTACTTCACTTCTAGAATGGCAACAAAATGGATGGATGTAATAATTACTGATGCAGAGGAAATGCGAAAAATATATCTTACTGAATTTAATCGCGATTCTAAAGTTATTGCATATGGGGCTAATATACGTTATTCATCCAATACTAATTTAATTGAAAAATGGAAACTCAGAAAAGAAAATTACTATTTAATAGTTGGTAGGTTAATTCCTGATAATAATGGTTTATTAATTCTTGAGGAATTTATAAGTAGTCATTCACAAAAGCAATTAGTGGTTGTTGGAGATGTACCATATGATGATGAATATGCTCGTAAAATTAAGCTTATAAAGGATTCAAGAATTATATTTACTGGATATGTCACTGATGCAAATACACTTGCAGAACTCTATCATAATTCTTTTGCATATATCCATGGGCATGAATTTGGAGGTACTAATCCCACCCTTTTGAAAGCTTTAGCTTATGGATGTACAGTTTTAGCGTTAGATACAGTTTTTAGTCGTGAAGTACTTGTTGATGAGAATTATGGCCTCTATTTTACAAAAGGCAAAGGTTCATTGTTGCATCTAATTGAAAATATTGAGAAAGATCTAAACAAAGTTCACTTACTTAGAGAGAGAGCTCGTGAGCGTATTTTACAAAATTATTCTTGGAATAAAATTGTTAATCAGTATTATAATCTTCTTCATGAAATAAAAAGTAATATAAAATAAATAAAATATGTATAAATTTTTTTTAATATTTTTTTTTAATATTTTTTTTATAAATCTTGTGAGGGCTCAAATCAATGAGCCTCAAACCAAAGAAGTTTACAATTATTTATATAGGATGGCTGCAAAAGGGCTTATTCAATGGGATGATATTGTTTTACCTTTAGATCGATATGCCATTGCTAATGCTTTGGTTGTCTTGAAGTCTGAATCAATCAGTAAATTGTCTTATACAGAAAAGAAAGAACTAGATTTTTATATAACTGAATATTATTATGATATTCATTTGTTCAATAGTTCGTATTTGAACAATGATAAAATTCACATTTTTCAAAAGGATGAATCAGGTAGATTTAGAACCATAGCAAGCGGGAATAAACAAATGCAATTATTTGTAGATCCTATAGTAGGGTACGATTACATACATTATAATAATAATCATAATTTAACCACATATGGTGGCTTTAGAATGTGGGGCATGATTGGTAAACATTTTGGCTATAATGTTTTTTTTAGAGATGTTACTGAAAGTGGTGACTCTTTGAATGCTAATAAGTATTTTACACCTGATCAAGGAATTGTTAACACAAGCAGAAATCCCAATCAGTTAAATTACAGTAATTTAAACTTCAACCTAGGTTATCGTTGGAAAAATGGTATAGTATCTGTTGGAAAAGATAATTTGAATTGGGGATATGGTGAAAGTGGTAAAATTGTTTTATCATCGAAAGCTCCTTCTTTTTTTTATTTACGTCTGCATTATGAACCTTTTAAATGGTTAGATTTTGATTATTTTAATGGTTGGCTCAATTCAGATGTAATTGATTCAAGTCGTTCTTATGCTACTGGAACCAATACAGCAGGTGGGTATAGAGAAATTTTTCGATCAAAATATATTGCAAGTCATTCTCTAACTTTTAAAACAATTAAAGGTCTAAATTTTTCCATTGGTGAATCAATGGTTTATAGTGATAAATTGGATGTAGGTTATTTAATTCCAATCAACTTTTTCAAAGCGTATGATCAATATGTGAGTAGTTATAGCTTGAATGGCGGAAGTAATGGACAAATATTTGCACAAATTAGTTCCAGAAATCAAATTAAAAATACGCATCTATATGCCACTTTATTTATTGATGAAATTAGACTTTCAAAGATTTTTGATAGAGTACAAAACAGAAATCAAATTGCTTATACTCTCGGTGCTAATAAAACAGATGTGTTCATTAATTATTTAACAATTGGCGGTGAATATACTAGAATTCGAGGCGGTGTATATAATAACATAATACCCGCTCAAACTTATACGAATAATTCTTATTCCTTAGGTGATTGGATGGGACAGAATGCTGATAGGATATATTTATATGTAAAATATACACCTCTTCCTCGTTTAAAGACAAGTATTTGGTATCAATATTCTAGAAAAGGTTCAGATTGGACTTTAGATCAACAATACAATCAACAACCAGAACCGCCATTTTTATATAATGAACTTTTTTCAAGGCGTGATATTGGATTTAATGCCTATTATGAGATAATCCAAACTTTAAAAATTAATTTTAACATTATCCATAATACTATCTTTTACCCTCAACAAACAGTAGCGAATAATACCCTAAGTTTGGGTATATCATATGGCTTATAAAAATTTATATTTTATAACTTTTTTCCCTACATTTGCTAATCCCCCTCAATTGAAAATGTTTATTTCTCGGATATAAACGGCTAAACGTATACGTATGCTTCAAACATTTTTAAAAAGAAGGGAAACGGCAGTTGTTGCTTTGGAAAGTGATTTGAATTTTCATCCATTGCTATTAAAAGCCGAGCGTATTAATTCAAGCGGAGCTAAACGACTATTTGATGTTCTTTTTACCTCACTATTATTTCTACTTGTTTTTTCTTGGTTATTCCCCATCATTATTCTTTGTATTAAATTAACTTCTAAAGGACCGGTGTTCTTTCGCCAACAACGTAATGGAGTAAATAATTCCACCTTTACTTGTTATAAATTCAGAACCATGTATGCCCATTGCCCTAATGTAGATGATAAGGGCAATTACTTACAAGCCAAAGCCAATGACCCCAGGGTTACACCTTCGGGCAAATTTTTGCGTAAAACCAGCTTAGATGAATTACCCCAATTTTGGAATGTGTTGTTGGGCGATATGTCTATTATTGGACCCAGACCACATCCTATTGAACTTAATGAAGTATCAGAAGGGGTAATTGAAAACTATGCATTACGTTATTTAGTAAAACCTGGAGTTACCGGTTGGGCACAGGTTTGTGGTTTTCGTGGGCCCACCCAATCTGCCAATGCCATGCAGGGCAGGGTAAACCATGATATTTGGTATATACAAAATTGGAGCCTGTGGTTAGATGCTAAAATTATATTCCTAACCCTTAAAACCGCTTTTTGGGGAGATAAGAATGCGGTATAAAGGCAGCTACTTATAAAATAATTCTTCACTACCCGGCATTTGCCGGGTTTTTTGTTGGTGGCTATATGGGTGGCTTTGATGTTGCTATTGCAGCCTTTGATTTCCTTGCCTTTTAGCCATCTCAACAAAGTTCAATAAGGGCAGCATACTAGGCATATAGCCTGATTGTCAGGATTAAAAAGGTTGCCAATTTGTTCACTAAAAGAACTACCGTTTCTATCAGTATTGTTTTTTCTTGACATAGTTTATTTATTTAAAATTGTCCGTAATTCTGTTTCTATCTTCATTTTCCTTATCGTTTTTATGATACAGTTCAATGAAAGTGATTTTTTGTTTGTCAGAAAAGTGAGCATAAATCAATCTCAAACCTGAATTTACTCCTCTACCTTTTAATGCTTTACAAGCAATTTTTTTAACATTTATGATACACGTTTCCAAACCCAAATTATCAATACGAAAACTAAACGGTGGTCTTTCATCGGTTGTAATCTCCAACACTTTTTTAACCACGCCTAAATCTTCATTTAGCGTTCTATATTTTTTCAAAAGGTTTTTCAAGTCCTTTTTAAATTCAGTTAATTCATCAAAGGTCATTGTTCTTCAATTTCATCTCCGTAGTTTCTTACAGAGAAAGGAGCATCTCTATAAAAAGCTAATTCATAATTTATTTCTTCTCCTTCTTTTGAAGCCAGCCAAGGCATATCCTTATGAGAATAGTTGCTGATAGCAGCAGCAGACCAATCGCTAAACTGTTCGATAACTTTATCAATCACTTCTTTTTCTGCTCCATTTATGGTTTTCAAATCAGCTGAAACCAAAGGGATATATCGTGTTTGAATTTTATCAAAATACGGAACCTTAATTCGTTCAATTTCTCCATTTTCAATCATTTGGTTGATGATTGTATCTAACTTTTGTGGCACAGGACCAAAGGGCAACTTTCGATATTTAGCACCTGTTAAATGTTCCTCATACAATTCATAATAGTTAAAGTCGGCGAAATAAAGCAGTTTGTAAAGAACAGTTTCGCCAACATTGGGTTTACCTGCACAACGCTCAAGTATATGCAACAAAACGTTTTTAAACTTATTGACTTGTAGCGTTGGCACCGAAATACGTTCTTCTTCTTTCTTTGCCTTTTTTTCTTCTTTGACAAAAACCTCCTGACTTGCAGAGAAATCTTTAGACATAAAATCATCCAATGAGAACCCTAAAACTTGCGATAGTTTTTGCAGTTCCAGAACATCAATACTTCTGTTTCCTAACTCAATCTGAGCCAATGACGGACGGGAAATCTTGACATTTTTAGCCAAATCTTCCTGAGACAAGCCCTTCATTTTACGGAGTTCGGCTATCCTCTGACCAATTTGCTTTTGTAACAATTTTATGTTCATATCAATTATGTATGCGTTTCGTTGTTTAACGGAACAAAGATAAGCATTGTTTCATTATAAAACAAATATTTGTTCTAAATAAAAACATTTGTTTAAATTGCCAAAATGAAAACCCAACGCATTTGCAAACACATTGCCAAAGCCCCACAAGCCAACACGCAGACCAAAGCTTTGTCAAGAGCTTGCAAAGCCAACCCAACGAAAAATTGGTTTTAAAAAATTCCCCAACCCTCCAAAAAAGTAAGCCTCCCAATAGTACCATTGGTAACTGGGTAACAGCCGGTGCAGCTTTTTTAAAACCCTTGTATGAAGCCCCTAAGCAATTAGTATTAGCCGGTGGTTATTTACAT
This sequence comes from Hydrotalea sp. AMD, assembly GCF_004100315.1. Classification (NCBI taxonomy): domain Bacteria; kingdom Pseudomonadati; phylum Bacteroidota; class Chitinophagia; order Chitinophagales; family Chitinophagaceae; genus Hydrotalea; species Hydrotalea sp. AMD. Next base: position 15,992 of record NZ_SCKY01000009.1, read on the forward strand.
GCCAATGAAACCATTCTCAAAGTATTGGATAGCGATAAAAAGAATGCTACGTACCAGGGGTATTATTGGGTGTATCAGTGTAATGCCAATAAACTGCTACTCTTTTTGATTACCGAACGGGCCGGGGCCGGGAAGGGCCTCAAAGCATTTTAAAAAACTACAAAGGCTATCTGCAAACAGATGGCTACATTGTGTATGAGGATTTTGATAACAATCCCGATATCATTGTATTTAACTGTATGGCGCATGCCAGACGCAAGTTCAGTGAGGCACTACCCAATGATAAGGCGAGGGCAGTGTATGTACTCACTGAAATACAAAAGCTCTATGCCATAGAAAAACAGCTGGCAGATAACAACATCACAGATAATGATAAATTGCAATACCGCAAAGGGCAGGCATTACCCATACTCAAAGACTTAGGTCTATGGATGCAGCAAGCTTATCCTGAAGTATTACCCGGCAGTGCCATCGGTAAAGCAATAGCCTATAGTTTAAGCAGATGGGATAAATTAAGCCTGTATGCCACTACTGATTTGCTACACATCGATAATAATGCGGTGGAGAACAGTATCAGACCTGTGGCAGTTGGAAGAAAAAATTATCTCTTTGCCGGCAGCCATGCAGCAGCACAGCGCTCAGTTATCTTCTACTCTTTATTAGCTACCTGCAAAAATTATCAGGTAAATCCAGTCGAGTGGATGCAGGATACATTAACACGTATTGCCGGGTATCCTATCAACAAAATACAAGAACTGCTTCCACAAAACTGGAAACAAAATCAAAGCAAATAAGATAGTAGCAGGGGTAACATCCCGAAATAATATTTTGCTCTGCAATAAGGGTATTAGTGGGGTGCTTACACTACTTCTACCTCAATAATGCCCTCATTTCGGGCTACATTGATGATTTCACCGTCTTTAAATTCCCTATTAGCAAATTTATAGCCTTCCTCAACAACTTTTTTAATAAATGCTTCTCTTAAATACTCAAACAGTTCTTGACCATCTTTAGTATTTAAATTCAAATAAAAAATTTCATCTACATTAATTTGAACTTTAATAATTGCATATTTATTATATAAATACTTTATTTTATGTTTATCCCATGCTTCAGCCTTTGCCCATTTTTCAGCACTGACATCGGGTGTTGGCGGTAATCCCTCAACAAAAAAGTAGGCACCATCCCCTAACCAATGTTGGTCGCCCTTAGACACTTTAAAGCCAGACTTGATAATTTCTTTCGAACTTTTTATATCAGTACCATGAAAGCCCTCTAATGTTTTATTTCCCATAGAGTAAAAATAAATAATGACTATCAACTAAAAAAACATGGCAATAGATTAGGCCGGATTGTTATTTCAAAGTTTTGGGATGTATGTATCTGCTGCGCTTGAGGTTCACTCATTTTTAGGAACGAATGACACTAATGAACACGAATAAAAAAATCTACGTGCCTATTTCATTGTGTTGCAGGCAGGTACATGGAGGGTACGCCTTATAATTTGACAGTTCCATTAAAAAAGGTAAATTTGATGTATGAAAGTTTTGACGCTACAAATACCAGACAACGTGGATTTGGATAATACGCAAGTGGCTATGCTGGTTGCCGGCCAACTTTATGAACAGGGAAAATTATCGCTTGGGCAAGCCGCTGAACTTGCAGGCCTTACAAAAAGCACTTTTGCAGAACTATTAGGCAGGTATAATGTTTCAATTTTCAATTATCCTGCCACCGACCTTCCAAGAGATGTTGCCAATGCATAGAACAATTATTGCTGACACAAGTTGTTTCATTATATTTTCCAAAATTGATGAACTTGAACTTTTGCACAAAGTTTATGGGTAAATAACCACTACTGTTGATATTGCGATGGAATATGGGGCATTGCTTCCGGAATGGGTAGAAATAGTGGAAGTGAAAGATAAATCAAAACAACAAATTTTAGAATTACAAATAGACAAAGGAGAATCCAGTGCTATAGCCTTAGCGTTGGAAATACCCGATAGTACCATTGTTTTGGATGATATTAAAGCCCGAAATATTGCAGATAAACTTGGCTTGAACTATACGGGTACAATTGGTATTGTTGTGAAAGCAAAGCTGAAGGGAATCATTCCAAGTATAAAACCCATTATGGCTAAAATAAGGCAAACAGATTTTCGATTATCTGCGGAAATTGAGTTGCAGGCATTGCTACTGGCTAATGAATAGTTACAATGGGTGGTCTTTGGGTGGTTGTGTAACGGGTGGTTGTTCTTCGGTGGTTGGTAAGCTTTCAATTTTATATGTCGCCAATGGTTCTCCAGGAGGCAACTTGTAACTGATCGGTGATCATTGTACTTTCTTCTCCTGCATAGATTAACATCTTTTGCGCATGGGGATGATGTTTATCCCAGTAATGTAAACCACGCAGCATGCCGGTATCCCATTTTTTACTTCCTTTTATTTCAATGGCCATATCAATGCCATTTTTTTCGAATACTATATCTATTTCATTGCCTGCACTATCTCTATAAAAGTGTAGGTTATCTGGGAATCCTTCATTGAGTCGGTTTTTTTTAATTTCAGATATCACCCAATTCTCCATAATAGCGCCATAGGCAGGATGTTGCTGTAACTGTGTAGCGGTTCTTATTTGTAATAAAAAGCACAAAAGCCCGGTATCATAAAAATACAGTTTAGGGCTTTTAATAATGCGTTTGCCGGTATTGTTATGCCAGGGTGGTAATAGGTATATAATAAAACTGGTTTCTAATAAACCTAACCAGGATTGAATGGTTTTGTTATCTACCCCAATAGCCGATGCAAAGGTTTCGCGGTTTAATAATTGTCCGGCATGCGCTGCACATAAATATATTAGTTTAGTAAATGCGGCTAAGTTGCCAATGTTTTTTAATAATCGCACATCTCTTTGTACGTAGGTTTGCAAATAAGAAGCCAGCCAAATATGGGGCTGCAATTGTTCATGCCATATTTCAGGATAACCACCGGTTAAAATAAGTTGTTGCAGGGTATGTTTTTTTTGTTTGAATGCATGGGTTTGTGATAACTCAGCATAGCTTAATGGCAGTAAAGTTAAATAGCCTGTTCTTCCTGCCAGCGATTGAGACATCTGTTCCTGTAATAAAAAATGATTAGAACCTGTTAGTATAAACTGGCCGCGAGACTGGTTATTGTCTAAAATTTCCTGTAAATACCTGAATAGCACAGGCAATCGTTGTACTTCATCAAAAATTGCACCGTTGGTATAATTTTGTAAAAATGCAGCCGGATTTTCTTCGGCTTTTGCCTGTGTATCGGGATTTTCAAAATTTACATAAGGCTGCTTTTTAAAAAGCATTTTGCTTAATGTTGTTTTACCGCTTTGCCGGGGCCCTGTAATGCAAACTGCTCTAAATTGTGATAAATACAATTGCGCCTGCGGTAAAATAGCCCTTGGTATCATGGATTCCATTTTTGCAAAAATATGTAAATTTGGAATTGGATTCCATTTTTGCAAAAAAATGCAAATTTGGAATTGGATCACTAATTGTTAACCACGAATAGCACAAATGAACACGTATGAAAAACCTTCGGGTATTTGTGGCACAGGTATTTTGTGGTTTTTGGGTGCTGGTTTTTGGGTATTAGTCATTGGGTGGTTGGGTTGCTGTGTTCATCCATTGTTAGCCACAATAACCCTTCGTGCATTCGTGGTAGCCAATAGTTGAATGCTAATCATTTTTAAAGATAGTTTGTCATGTCAAATAAATGCCTAATTTTATTTCCTGAAATTTTAGAATGTAAACGCAATCTATCGGCATACTTTCTGGACATAAAAATTGGTATTCTGATAAAACATGAAAAATTACATTAAAACAGATGGGTTTGACAACGTAATTGAGCTTCAGTTGAATGTGTTAGTACTTCAACAGGGTGATTACTATGTTGCATACTGCCCTTCTTTAAATCTTTCTTCTTACGGCGATACTATTGATGATGCTAAAGTTGGTTTTGATGAAGTAATGGAAGCATACCTTGAAGAATGTAAAGAAAATGGTACACTACATGATGATTTAGTTAAAAATGGATGGACTTTTAATATTCACAACCACAAAAAAGCCGAACCTCCTGCCATGGTTGAGCTAAATATTCCAGCCGGAGTATTAAGACAACAATTCAATGAAAACTGGAGCGTTCCAGTTTGTTAGAGACATGGGTGTAAAACAAATCATCGCTACTCATAAATTCATTGCATGGTTAGAAAGTTTGGGTTTGAAATATGAACGAACCAAAGCATCTCATGACCATTATAATTATCCCAAAGGCCATCCTAAGAGGTTAATAAGAACCATTACCATAAGAACAAAATATAAGGAGATTCCCATTTTGCATATTCATACAAATCTCAAAACCTTAGGTATTTCTAAAGAACAGTTTGAGAAAGAAATCCAAAATTTCTAATCCAAAATAATAATTTACTTAGCACATCAGGAATTGATAAAGTGGTACGAGCTAAGCCACTCCATTTTTAGCCAAATAGCCAAGCATCTAAAATCCTTCGTGCATTCGTGGCAACTAATAAAAGTGTTGGGTGGCACGCAAAGCCAGCAAAGGTTGCTCGCCAAGGGCGCAAAGGGGAGCATACATAGGAAGATGGGTGGGATATAGTTTTCTGAAATAAAGGTGTTTGTGGAGAAACTTCGGGTGCCCGAGTAAGAACAATACATGGGGCGTAATGCAGCTTGTTGCTTCCGCAAATGGATATCCGTTAGGCACCTATCAGGGTAATCATTAAATCCTATAAATCCTATAAATCATAGTTCAGACCCTATTCGTGCATTCGTGGCAACTAATAAAAGTGTTGGGTGGCACGCAAAGCCAGCAAAGGTTGCTCGCCAAGGGTGCAAAGGAATAGGGTAAACAGATGTTGGGTTATTCATTTCAAAATACAAAATTCGTGTATCCATGGTTACTTATAAGCTTACAGGTAGAAACTCACCCAAAAGAACCATTTTTGCTTAGGCTGTAACTTCTTTTCATTAAGCACGTTTTAATACAAAATCAATCAAACAATGGCCAAGTCGTTGCTGCAATTATTGGTATTAATGGTGATAGGCATAGCCTGTTTATGGGTTATGAAACAATGGGAAACCGGTAAGCAGTGCCCACAATGCAATATTCCTGTGCAACAACCTGCCGGTCAACCTACACCTGACCATTATTTTCGGGAGCCTGCCAATAAATTTAATATTGCCGCCTATTTTTAATATTGCCAATAGTAGGATAGATAAAACGCAAAATTTTTTTATTTACCTGTAACTTTTTTACCACCAGCACGTTTCACTTAAAAGCAGCCTATTACTGTTTATGACTGAAAAAATGTATAACCAATGTGTAAACGAATATGCAGACAATGTATATCGGTTTATATGGAAGAATTTGCGTCATGAAGCAGATGCAAAGGACATTGTTCAGTCTGCCTTCGAGAAACTATGGGTCAACAGGGCGCAGGTGCAGGAAGGAAAAGAAAAATCGTATTTGTTTACCATTGCTTACCACCAGATGATTGACCATATCCGCAAAAACAAGCGCATAGATTTACAGGAAGATTTTGGAGAAGAAGCCATAGGCAACATAAAACAACCCAATGCCATGGGGCATCAAAATTTAATGGCGGCATTGGAACAATTGAATGAATTGCAAAAAAGTTTGGTGATGCTGAAAGATTATGAAGGGTATAGTTACCAGGAAATAGGCGAGATAACCGGATTAAATGAAAGTCAGGTGAAAGTGTACCTGCACAGAGCCCGTATAACCCTGCGGAATTATTTAGTAAGCCCTGAAAATGTGATGTGATATGATGGAAATCAACCGCAATAATATTGAATCCTGGCTGATTCGCTATGTAGATGGCGAATTATCGGCCATAGAAAGACTGGCGGTAGAAAACTATCTGGTATTGAATTCGGATTTAGCAGCAGAGCTCAAAGCTTTACAACAGGCTAAATTACCACCGGAGGCAGTATTATATCCTTATAAAACTGCTTTACTGAAACGCCTGAAAACCCATTTTGAGGAAGCAGAACTATTGAATTTTATAGATGGGGAATCAGGCAGCCATACAGCCGCCGCCATTCAGGAAGCCATGTTGGATGATGCAGCATTAGCTGAACAGATAGCGGTATTACAAGCAGCAAAATTACCCGATGAAAAAATAGTGTTTGCCGCAAAAGCTGCTTTATACCGCCACGAGAAAAAACCGGTAGTGGTACTTTGGCAACGCATGATGGCCGCCGCCGTACTTTTGGCAGTAGGAATATTGCTTTGGCAAATAGCACCGCCGGTACAACAAAAAAAGTTGGAGCAGGTTAAAGAAACCGTGGCTTTGCAAAACAATAAGCCTAATGATGCAGCGCCTGTTAAAGCGGAACCTTTACAATTGGAAGTAGCCATGCCACACAAAAAAGCATTGCAGCAAAATACTGAGGTATTGGCCGCTGTAAAAGAAAAATCAACAGCACCCAAAACAAGTGCTATGCAAACTGTAACCAATAACCATACTACTGAAACGGATACCACATTAGCAGTGGAGCAGCCTTCAATGCACCATGTAAATACCGGTACCGTAAGTGCGCCGGCTACAATGGTTACCATGCCTGCCACAACAATTATTACAAACCAGGCAGTAACTACAAATGTAATGGCTGCAAAAACACCTGAAAATGATTTGGAAAGAAATACAACAGTGGCTGCACAACCAGTGGTATACAGGTTATTGGAGACAGATAATGATAACAATGGTTCGGTTTACATTAATAACATACCTATTAACAAAAATAAAGTAAACGGCATTTTACAAAAAGCAGGCGGTTTATTACATACCCTACGTTCGCAGGAAACAGGCGTTCAGGAAAAATTAACCGCAACAGCAAAATTACGTTAATAATTAAAATTGAAATGATATGAAGCAATGGATAATTGTAGCAGGTATGCTTTGCGCAGCCGGCAGTATTTCTGCCCAAAACAGGGATAGTGTAGTGGTTCAGGCAGATAGTATTCTGATAAAATCAGATACCATACAGGTAGGTAATTTTGTCATTATTCAAAAAAACAAAAATAATCGTACCCCGCAGGAGCAAGCTACTGCACGCCATAACAAAGTGGTAAGCATCAATTTTGATACCGATCGGCCAACTAATAAAAAGCGTAATGATAATGTAACAACCAATTGGGGCATATTAGATTTGGGTTTTGCCAACTTGAACGATAATACCAATTACACCACCGCCCAAAGTGCAGGTTATTTAACCACCGTAAATGGTAATCCCGTTACCAAAAACAGTTTTAACCTCAATGCCCGCAAATCATCTAATGTCAACATTTGGTTTTTTATGCAAAAACTCAATGTTACTAAGCATGTGGTTAACTTAAAATATGGATTAGGATTGGAAATGTATAACCTGCGATTCGATAATAATATCAGTTTTAGAAATACACCACAACCCATGGTATTAAATGATAGTATTCCTTTTACAAAAAATAAATTATATGTAGGCTATTTAACCGTACCCTTTATGGTAAACTTTAATTTAACACCCTCTAAAGACAATGGATTGAGTTTTAGTGCAGGCGTTAGTGCCGGTTATTTAATCAATAGCCGTAATAAACAAATTAGTGGTGAACGTGGAAAACAAAAATATAAAGGAGATTTTAATTTACAACCCTGGCGTGTAGCAGCCATTGGAGAATTGGGATTAGGCCCCATACGTTTGTATGGCAGCTACAGCCTGAATAACTTGTATAAAGAAAGTACGGGGTTAGATCAAATACCCTATGCAGTGGGTATAAGGTTCAGCAGATTTTAGTTTTTTTCTCATGTTATATGTAGTTGAACAAACACTTCTTTTCTAAGAGGTGTTTTTATTTTGGAGTTAGGCAAACGTGAATGTTTTTCTAAAATATTAAAAAGCGGTATATCGGCATAATTTTAGAAATATATTCCGTTATGAAATTTCGGCAAAACCTGCATCCCTTTGTATTGCTTGCTGCACTTGCTTTCAGCAGTGTTTCTTTTACCCGTTCGGGAGTGGATAAAGATGACTATTATGTGGTGATTAAAAAATCGGATTACACTTTAACGCTGTATAACCGCAATCAAGTATGGGTAGCTAAATATCCGGTGGTATTTGGCAGTAAAGATTTGGGGGATAAAATGATGGCCGGTGATCGGAAAACACCCGAAGGTATTTTTCATATTGTGAGCAAAAAACTACACCCTAAATGGTGCCGGTTTTTAGCATTAGATTATCCGAATGCGGAGAGTTATGAAAAGTTTAATCAACGCAAAGCCAATGGCGTTATATTGCCACATGCAGCAATAGGGGGTGGTATTGGTATACATGGTACCTGGCCGCATGAAGATTTTTCGGTAGATGGTTATCAGGCATGGACGGAAGGTTGTATCAGTACCAAAAATGAATACATTATTGAATTATACAACCTGTTACCGATTGGTACAAAAGTGATAATAGAACCTTAGTATTGTTTGTATAAAAAATCACTGACTGTTTTCCCCCATTTAGCCGGTTCATTTTGTAACAGGCTTTGGTGGTGGCTGAGGGCATATATCATCATTTCTTTATGATGTGATGCAAGGTTTTTAAAAATGGTATTGGTTTCATTTTGTGTAACCCTTTGATCCTGTAATCCCCATTGCAATAATACCGGGCAATGAATAGCAGCAGCAGCATCTTCCGGTTTTAAATTAAATGCCCAGAAACCCTGTTCAATACCACCCCAAAATGTGAGTGCGGCAGCCAGGGGTTCTGCGGGTAAATGCATGGTACGCAATTTGCCTTCGGCAGCTTTTTGTAAAGTACCAAAAGGCATTTCCAAAATTATTTTATCGGGTATTAATGCATATTGTTGCATGGCCTGTAAAATAGTAGCAGCACCCAATGAAATGCCATATAAAATAATGGGCTGTTGTGTATGGGCTTTTACATAATCGTATGCAGCTTTTACATCGGCCACCTCGCGATAACCAATGGTACAGGCAGTTCCCGTACTGTTGCCATGTGCCTGGAAATCAACCGCCAATACACGGTAACCCATAGTGTAAAAAGCCTTTTCTTCGGGAATTAAAGCACTTTTATTACTGCCGTGCCCGTGAAACAGAATAATGGTGCCGAGTGCACTGTCTTTGGGTATTAACCAGGCAGCCAGTTCCTGTCCGTCAGCGGTAGCAATGGTAATGTTTTGGTGTGGAAGATTTAAAGAATCAACTACCCGGCTTTTATAAAAAGGCATTCCTAATAGCAATGCTTTTCATTTGGCCATGCCACTCATTTGGGCAGTAGTAGCCGGTTTTTCTGTTAGCGGAAAAAAATGTGTAAAGTAGTAAGCCTGCGAGGCCATCATTACATTAAGCAGAATAAAAAATGCCAGTAAAACATAGCCGGTGCGCTTTAACCATTTAGGCATGGGTAGGTGTTTTAAAAATTTATTCAAGTGCGGCCTGCTGTTAAACCAAGGCTTCTGCACCAAAATAGCGATGCAATACTTTCGGCAATGCAATGCCGTTATAATTTTGATTATTTTCCAATAAAGCGGCAACAATTCTGGGCAACGCCAATGCGCTACCGTTTAAAGAGTGTGTCAACTGTGTTTTGCCGGTAGCATCTTTAAACCTGCATTTTAAGCGATTGGTTTGAAAGCTTTCAAAATTACTCACACTGCTTACCTCTAACCAACGTTGTTGTGCAGCGCTAAATACCTCAAAGTCGTAAGTAAGTGCAGAGGTAAAGCCCATATCGCCACCACACAAACGTAGAATGCGATAAGGCAATTCTAATAATTGCAATAATCGTTCAACATGGTTTACCATTGCATCAAGTGTTGCATAGCTGTTATCGGGGTGTACAATTTGAATAATTTCTACTTTTTCAAACTGGTGCAGTCGGTTTAATCCGCGTACATCTTTTCCAAAACTACCGGCTTCTCTTCTAAAGCAGGGTGAATAGGCTGTCATTTTAATGGGCAGTTCTTCTTCTCTCAAAATGGTATCGCGGTAAATATTGGTTACAGGAACTTCTGCGGTAGGTATTAAGTAAAAATTATCTTCCGTAGCATGATACATCTGCCCTTCTTTATCGGGTAATTGGCCTGTACCATAGGCACTGGCTTCATTCACCATAAATGGCGGTATGTATTCAGTATAACCGGCTGCGGTATTTTCATCCAAAAAATACTGAACCAGGGCTCTTTGTAGTTTGGCGCCTTTACCTTTATACAGCGGAAAGCCGCTACCCGTTATTTTGGCACCGGTTTCAAAATCAATTAAATCGTATTGTTTAATCAGTTCCCAATGTGGTAGTGCATTTTCAGGCAGTTGAGGCATGGAACCTCCGGTCTTAACAATTTCATTGTCATCGGCAGAGCGGCCGGGTGGTACGATGGCTGCAGGCAGGTTGGGTAACTGAATAATTTTTTCCTGTAATTTTTTTTCGGTTTCGGTTAAAGCATTGCTAAGTGCGCCCGCTTCTTGTTTCAGGTTGCTAACATTGGCTTTCATGGTCTCAGCGGCTTCTTTTTGCCCCTGTGCCATCAGTTTGCCAATTTCTTTTGCGGCAGCATTCGCTTGTGCCTGTACCGCATCAAACTGAGCTTGTGTTTTACGGCGCAGATCATCTAAAGCAATGATTTCATCTACTAATTCCGGTTGTTTAAACTGTTTCAGCGCTAATCTTTCTTTTACCCATTCCGGATTGTTGCGCAGCACCTGTACCTGTAACATAAATAGCAATTTGCAGCAAATATAGGCGTAGATAAAGAGATAATTTATATGGAAAGAGAAACAGTATTTACCTTTGCGGCATGTTTGTACAAGATGATTTACAACAACGCTGGTGGGCTTTAGAGGCTCGGTTAATGGAGCAGTTTGGAAAAAAACCTGATTTGGAAGCAGTTTTGTTTTTAATTGGTATGCAGGAAACGGGATTTATTCGTGATAAAATATCGAAAGAACAGAAGCAGGATTTAATGCATGTGGCGGTTTGCACGGTATTGGCACCCGGTGGATATTTTATATTAGAAGGAAAAGATGAAGATGGATGGCCGCATTTTAAACAGTTGAAAGAAATACCGGTGATGGCTTTGCCCGAACAGGAAAATTTTTTAAAAGATTATATCCTCTTGTATTTTGAACAACCATACTGGGATAAGGAATAGCTTCAAAAAACAAATTACATGAAGTATGTATTGATGATGATAGTTTTGATGCGTTTTGTATCCATGACCTATGCTCAAAAACCGGTAAAAGTAAAAGAACAATATGTATTGTTTACCACACCATACGGCAATATGGTGGCTAAATTGTACAACAATACACCCAATCATCGTGATAATTTTATTAAAAATGTAGCAGCAGGGGCATACGATAGTACCATTTTTCACAGGGTAATTGCCGGATTCATGATACAGGGAGGTGACCCGGCTACCAAAACATTAGCCGATACATCGGCCATGCAATACACATCTACGCCACCCGATCAGCAAATATTACCGGAGTTTCGGAATGATATCATACATGAACGTGGAGCTTTGGCTGCTGCAAGGGATGGAAACCCCCGAAAAGCCAGTCACGCTTACCAGTTTTATATTGTTCAGGGTAAAACTTTTGATAGTACAGCTTTGGAAACGCATTACCAGCAGCGGGTGAAGCCTGCCAATCCTAATTTTCACTATACAAAAGAACAGGCCGAACGCTATGCACGAATAGGTGGCACACCATACTTAGACCAGCAATACACGGTTTTTGGGCAGGTAATTAGTGGCTTAGAAGTAATTGATAAAATTGCTGCTCAGTCAACCAATAAGGCAAACAGACCATTAAAGAACATCAGAATAACCATTACTTTGTTGAATTAATGCAATAAAACCAATTTTTCTAACAATATTTGTAAAAAAATACACTATGAATTTTCCTGCTAATCTTCGTTACACAAAAGACCATGAATGGATACAATTAGAAGGTGATGTGGCCACCGTAGGTATTACTGATTTTGCACAAAGTGAATTAGGTGATATTGTTTATGTGGATATAGCCAATAACCAAACTTTGGATGCTGAGGCAGTTTTTGGTACTGTTGAAGCGGTTAAAACAGTGAGCGATTTGTTTTTACCCGTTGCAGGAACCATTATAGAAGTGAACGCTGCTTTGGAAAAACAACCTGAATTAGTGAATACTGACCCCTATGGAGCGGGATGGATGATTAAAATGAAAGTAAACAATCCTGCAGATGTGGCCGAATTATTAGATGCTGCTGCCTACCAACAATTGGTACACTAAAACCAAACCGGTTATTTTGCCGTATATCAGTTACCATCTGCATTAAACACCCAAAATAGCATTGCAAGAAGAAAAAAAATACAGTGAACCTGAACTGGTTATGTTGTTGAAACAACGACAAGAAGCTGCTTTTAGTTATTTGTATGATAACTATTCAGGTGCATTGTATAGCATTATTCAAAATATTGTTACCGACAGTGAGCTGGCAAACGATGTGTTACAGGAAGTGTTTGTAAAAATTTGGAAACAAATAGCACTGTATGATGAGGTGAAAGGGCGCCTGTTTACCTGGATGCTGAATATAGCCCGGAATGCTTCTATTGATATGATTAGAAGCAAAGGGTTTCAAAACAGTCAGCAAAACCGGGAACTGCAGGAAAGCGTATATGAACAAGCGGGTATCACCAGTATTGCAGTAGAGCAAATTGGTTTACGAAAAGTGGTACATCAGCTTAAACCCGAACAAAAGCAGTTGGTAGAACTGGCTTATTTTGAAGGCTATACACAGGATGAAATATCGAAAATGCTGAATATACCTTTGGGTACTGTTAAAACCAGATTGAGAACTGCATTAATACAGTTAAGGCAAATGTTAAAACACCATTGAAATTGGATATACAGGCTTACATAGAAAGTGGGGTAATTGAAAGTTACGTATTAGGTTTGGCCACCGAACAGGAAGTTGCCGAACTGGAGCAGTTGCGTAAACAATATCCCGAAATTAATCAGGCACTGGCTGCATTTGAGGCTTCGCTGGAAGCCCAGGCACTGGCCAATGCCAAGCAGCCTCCTGCACATATTAAACAACAGTTGTTTAAAACATTGCATGAGGAATTTGATGATGTGGCTATTACTGCAACCCATCAGCAGGCAACAACATCAGGTAAAGTTGTTTCATTGTTTTGGAATAAATATGCGGCGGCAGCAACTGTAATACTCATAGTGGCCAGTGCCGGTTTAAATATTTATTTCTTCAACAAAGTAGAACAACTACAAAACAAATATCTGGCATTGGTTAATGAAAGAAATTCATTGGAAGCCGGGTTGAATATTTATAAAACAAAAGCTTTAGATATTTACAACAGCATGCAGTTAATGAGCGATCCGAATATGTTGAAAGTATCTATGCCCGGTATTAAAGGGAAAGAAAACAATTTGGCAACTGTGTTTTGGGATAAACAATCTAAAGAAGTATATCTCTTACCCAATCGTTTGCCACAGGCACCCGAAAATAAACAATATCAGTTGTGGGCTTTGGTAAATGGTAAACCTGTTGATGCCGGATTACTCGGTGCCGATTGCAATGGGTTGTGTAAATTAAAAAATGTGCAAAATGCCCAGGCATTTGCCATTACGCTGGAAAATAAGGGTGGTAGTCCTACACCGCATTTAGATCAGCTCTATGTTTTTGGAAAAATCTCAGGTTAAATAGATTACTTATATTTTTTACAAGATTCATGTATAAAAGCGCATCCGTTGGTGCGCTTTTTTCGTATGTAAATGCATGAGGATAATGATTCCTGCTGATTGCTTAGCAGGGGTTTTTCAGATGGAAGGGGAGCTATTTTTATGGCTCCCTTATTTTTGTAAAAAAATAGTTTGAAACGAACTTCTTACTACATCATTGCTGCCATTATTTGGTTGCTTACTACCACATTTCTTTTATGTTTGCCCGGCAATGATTTACCCGATATTAGCTGGATAGAACAATGGCATGTAGATAAACTGATCCACATTACTTTATTTTTTGGAATGGTATTTTTATTTGCAAATACAATTGCTGATTACAGGAAAAGGCGTGTATGGATTGTGTGGATTGTTATTGCGGGTGTGGTGTATGGAATTGCCATGGAGTTTGTACAGAAATATTTTATACCGCATCGTTCATTTGATGTGGATGATATGATAGCAGATGCAGCAGGTTGTTTGCTGGCATGGTTGTGGCAAAGAAAAAAATGGTATGGGGTTAAAAAGATTGGCCCCGATGGAAATCGAGGCCGCAACCAAAACTAACTGCTTATGAGAAAATTGACTACTTGCCTAATTGTTATCTTATTTACGTTTAACGAGTTAAAAAAGTTTTCATTGCATCGTTAAAATCGTTTTTTCTTCTATTGCACTAAATTAATATTTATTCATCACATTCACAACACAAATGTCAGTAATAAAGACTGAAAGAAATGTCAATGGTTTAACAATAAAATGTTAATGATTTTAGTGACACGATATCGCATTACCTGAAGTGCTGCTAAAATAGGGGCTTAGATATGGAATTCCCAGATTCATTCCTCTGATAATCAATAAGATAGCCATTACCCCTAATGCATACGGGATGATTTTTTTGAGATAATTACGCGTATGGATATTGATGATAAACCCAAAAAAAGAAAGTAAAGCCATGAAAGGAAGGGTGCCCAAGCCAAAAGCAATCATAAAGCCCCAACCGTTTATTACAGATCCCGCTGCCAATGAACCCGCAATGGCAAAATACACCATAGCACAAGGTAACAGGCCATTTAAAATGCCTATGAATAATAAATTTTTTAGTTTTCTTTTTTGTAACAATTTGCCCAAATATTGTTGTATCCAATAGGTAAAACCATCCATCCATGCCAAGTGAAAAATATGTTTGCTGAAGTAGGGAATGCTTACATATAATAGTATGATTACCCCCATACTGATAGAAAAATATTGTTGAAATCCTGCAATGGAAATTATTCTGCCTATAAAACCAAAAACAATACCCATACTGCTATAGGTAATAATGCGGCCAGTATTGTACAGCAAAATACCGGCTATTTTTTTATACAGGTTTTGCTGCGGAAGTGGTAAAGCAAAAGCAATAGGCCCGCACATGCCTACACAATGAAAACTGCTAAGTAAACCTAAAGTTAATCCGGATATGATAAACGCCCATTGCATTATTGAATATTTACCGGCTGTTCAGAATAATAATCTTTGTTATTTGAAATCCATTTTAATTTCAAAGCATAATTTGTTTTCAATAATGGTTTTTTGGAAAGTGTCATTATATCATTTTCATCTATCTTAATTGGGAACTTTTTATCAAAATCTGCATTGGTTTTACAATAAAACCAGGCTTCTCCCTCAATGGCTGCACCTTTTAATTCTGCCGGAAAAACAATCACAATGGTACTGTCTGTTTGTATCACTTTTACTGCTGAAAGTAAATTGGCATTGTGGGTTCCATCAATTTGTTGTTGAAAGCGCAATTCTTCTTTGTAATAATCTGTGCTTACCAAATCAATTTTGGTGTGCACTGATTTGTACACCAAAAAACCAATTAAAAGCGTAAAGCTTACAAATACTGCGATAATTTTAAATCCCCAATTCATAAATAATTATTTTAATTGTTTACGGGCCCTAAAAAATTTGTTTTCAATGTTGCAATTTTTTTGTGATCAGCCATTAAATCAATTGTGATATGTGATGATCTTTCTTTGATGGCATTTTTAGGTAACGTAATAAAAAATTCACCGGAGCCCTGACCTTCTTTGTGTACCATTACATAGGGTTTCCCAATGATGTCAATTTTGCCATTACCCTGATGCAGTTGCAATTGTAATTGTACGTTTTTGGTTGTTTTATTCACTACTTTAATGTTGTATAAATTAGAGATACTATCCGTTCCTCTTTCCTGGTATAAAATGCCGGGTGTGCGAATGATGGTGGCATCTACATCCTTTCTGGTTGCCAAAATACTACCTAATATGAGTAATACAATAGCGCAAAGTGCCGTATAAAACTTCATTCTCGAGGTATACGTTAAGGCTATACCGTTAGCAATAGAGTTTTCTGAAGCATATCTTATCAATCCTTTTGGCTTGCCAATTTTATCCATTACATTGTCGCAGGCATCTATACAAGCGGTGCAACCTACACATTCCATTTGAACGCCGTTGCGGATATCAATACCTGTAGGACAAACTTTTACACATTGAAAGCAATCGATACAATCGCCTAACTGATCAGTATGTAATTTTTTAGCATTACCCCTGGGTTCACCTCTTTTATAATCGTATGCCACAATCATAGAATTTTTATCGAGCAATACGCTTTGCAGGCGGCCATAAGGACAAACCACTGTGCAGGCCTGTTCTCTGAAAAACGCATATACGCCATAAAATACAGCACTAAAAACTAGAATGGAGGCAAAGCCTACCAGATGTTCAGATACCGGTTCTGTAATAATTTTAATGAGTGCCGGCATACCAATAATATAAGCCAGAAAAAAATTGGCAATGATAAATGAAAGCAAATAAAATACAACATGCTTTAAACCAACTTTAAATATTTTTTTACCGGTCCAGGGTGCATTACTGAGTTGCCTTTGTGCAGGCGCATCACCCAGTATCAGGAATTCAATTTTACGGAACATCATTTCCATAAAATTGGTTTGTGGGCATGCCCAACCGCAGAAAAGGCGGCCGAATGCAGCCGTAAATAATACCACAAAAAATACGAAAGTAATCATGGTTAATCCGAAGATGAAAAAATCCTGAGGCCAGAAAATTTTGGTAAACAGAATAAATTTTCCTTCGGGTATATTGAACATGAATAGCGGCCTGCCATCTATCTGAATAAAAGGCGTACCAAAGAATACAATAAAATAAAAAACACTTAACCAGGTTCTGATGGAATAAAATTTTCCTTTGGGTTTATAAGCATACACCCATTTGCGTTTCCCTTCCTCATCTATTGTTGCAATTCTGTCGCGAAAACTTTCTGAAAGGGGTTCATTGATATGTTCTACATCTTTACTCATACAAATGGGTGTTTTGAATGCTTATTGAATGGCTGCTGCCGATTTTTGGGTTGAATCGGTACCCGATGCAGGCGCAGCACCCTGATCGGTGCAGAGGGTACCTTGTGGTTCTTTCGGTGTTTTTGGTTTAGTGCCGTGTAAACTTTTTACATAACTGGCAATTTGTTCAATTTGTAAGGGTGAGTAATCATCTTTCCAACTCTTCATACCTTTTTCGGGCCAACCATAGGTAATGCTTTTAAAAATATCTTTAATACTGCATCCGTGTAACCAATAATCATCTGTAAGATTAGGGCCTACTAAGCCGCCGCCATCGGCTAAATGGCAAGCTGCACAGGTGGTGGTAAAAATTTGTTTACCTGCTTCTAAATCGCTGGCATCGGTTAAATATTTAACCGTATTTTCATCTACATTTGCTTTTGATGCTTTTAAATAAGCTTGTTTCTCAGCTTCGGCTTTTGCCAACGAAATTTGTAATTCTTCTTTACTTAACGGGGCACTGTGTAACACATGGTACCGAACTAAATAAATACCGGCAAAAATAATACTGGCATAAAATCCATACAACCACCAGGGTGGAAGTCTGTTATCTAATTCCCGAATACCATCGTAATCGTGTCCTAAATCAATTTCTGCTTCTTCTTTTATGGGTTTAAAGCGGTTAATATTAGCCCACCAGGTTTTAAAGGCATTGGGTTTATGAACCAACTGTGTGGCAACTTCACTTTCGGCAATGGCTGTGCGTTGTTTGCGTAACAGAAATTTTATATTGTAAATCAGCAATAATAAAATCAGCAATTCTAATAATACCACACCCACCAGGGTAAAATATCCAATCGGTGTTAGTCCGCCGTAATTAGCGGGTGCAACGGTTGTTGTTGTTGGGTTATCAGCTCCAAAAGCATGCAGACTTAGCAGGCTCATTACCCCAATCATCATTAAAACGGAGGTATTATTATTTTTCTTTTTTTCTATGGCTTCTTTTTCTTCCTGTAATTTTATTTTAGCAGCTCCTACCAGTACATTAGCCAATAGTACAATTGCAATTAAAAGAAAGATAATAATCACTACCATCAGTTGTGTAACAGGGAATGAAAGTGAAGAAGGCTGTGGAGGGCCGGCTGCAAATGCACCAACCGGCAATAAAGCCAATATGCTTAACAGCCATTTATTGCTTCTGATTTTGTTGAAATATGCGTTCATTGTTGTTTGTTTTGTTGTTATGAACAATTTTGGCGTTATTAATAGTTGTGATCTTCCTCCAGCGGAATATTGCTAATTTGCTGCATGGTTTTTTTGTCTGCTTTCCATACCCACAATACCACTCCAATAAAAAACAGGAAGAAGATGATAAACGAGGATAATGCGTAAACATCTACGCCGATAATTTTTTCCAGATAATTGATAAATTTCATCTTACAGTTTTTTAAGGTTATTGCGCATTCATATTGGTAGATTCGCTGTTATTGGTAGCAGATTGTGCTTTAATATCAGTACCCATTCTTTGCAAATAAGCAATCAGCGCTATAATTTCAGCATTGCTGCTGATGTCAATTTTATCTTTCTTCAAAATTTCTTTGATGCTTTTTGCCTGTGCTTCCAAATCTTTATTGGCAATTTTATCATAGCCGGCCGGATAGGGAACACCTAATGTTTGCATGGCTCTTATTTTAGCAGGTGTAATAGCTGTATCAATTTTATTATCGAACAACCATCCATAAGAAGGCATAATTGAACCGGGGCTCATAGAACGGGGATCTAACATGTGGTTAAAATGCCAGCTATCGGGGTATTTGCCACCAATACGTGCTAAATCGGGTCCGGTGCGTTTACTGCCCCACTGAAAAGGATGGTCGTACACAAATTCACCGGCTTTACTATATTCGCCATAGCGGGCTACTTCATCTCTAAAAGGCCTAATCATTTGTGAGTGGCAGAGATAACAACCTTCCCGAACATAAATATCTCTTCCCTGCAATTCAAGTGGTGTATAAGGTTTTACTGAAGCAATGGTTGGAATATTGCTTTTGATTAAAAAAGTTGGAACCATTTCAATAATACCACCAATGGCAACTGCTATTAAACTGAAAATCAACATTTGAATGGGACGGGCTTCAATCCATCTGTGCCAGTATTGTTTGCCATGTGGTTCAATTATTTTTGGTAAAGCAGGTGCTTCAGCCGCTTCATTGGCTACTAATTTGCCGGCCGCAATGGTTTTCCATAAATTATACACCATTATGAAGGCACCGGTTAAGTACAATGTACCACCAATACTACGAGTAATATACATCGGTAGTATATGTGTTACGGTTTCTAAGAACTGATATTTTAAATGACCATCGGGCGTAAATTGTTTCCACATTAAAGCCTGGGTAAAGCCGGCCCAATACAATGGTACCGCATATAATACAATACCAATGGTGCCAATCCAAAAATGTGTAGTGGCTAATTTTTTAGAATACAATGGTGTATTGAAAATGCGGGGAATTAACCAATACAGTACACCAAAAGTTAAAAATCCGTTCCAACCTAATGCACCAATATGCACGTGTGCAATGGTCCAGTCGGTAAAATGTGAAATTGCATTTACACTTTTTAAACTCAGCATCGGGCCTTCAAAAGTTGCCATACCATAGCAGGTAACAGCCACCACCATGAATTTTAAAACAGGATCTTCCCGAACTTTATCCCAGGCGCCACGCAGGGTGAACAAACCATTCAGCATACCACCCCAACTGGGTAATAGCAGCATGATACTAAATACAGTGCCGAGACTTTGTGCCCAATCAGGAAGTGCGGTGTACAATAAATGGTGCGGGCCAGCCCAGATATACAAAAATATTAAAGCCCAAAAGTGAATGATAGAAAGGCGGTAGCTATAAATTGGCCGGTTGGCTGCTTTTGGCAGAAAATAATACATTATACCCAAATATGGGGTGGTTAAAAAGAAGGCAACCGCATTGTGCCCATACCACCATTGTACCAAAGCATCTTGCACACCGGCATACCAACTGTAACTTTTCATGAATGAAAATGGTAATTCAAATGAATTTACAATATGCAGCATGGCAACGGTAACCCAGGTAGCAATAAAAAACCAGATGGCTACGTACAAATGGCTTTCGCGGCGTTTAATAATGGTGCCGAACATGTTGATGCCAAAAATTACCCACACTATGGTTATGGCAATATCTAATGGCCACTCTAATTCGGCATACTCTTTACCGGAAGTATAACCCATTAACAATGTTAAAGCGCCAAATGCAATAATAAGTTGCCATCCCCAGAAGTGAAATTTACTGAGTGCATCACTAAACATTCTGGCTTTACATAAACGCTGCAATGAATAATATACCCCCATAAAAATTCCGTTGCCCACAAATGCAAATATTACTGCATTGGTGTGTACGGGGCGCACTCTTCCGAATGTGGTGTAGGGTAAGCCTAAGTTGGCGGCAGGAAAATACAGGTCGATGGCGGCCCATAATCCTGCAAGCATGCCAATAATGCCCCAGAATATGGTGGCATAGGCAAACATTTTTACAATTTTGTTATCGTAGTAAAACTTCTCTAATTGCATAAACGGCTGGTGTTTGTGTTTGAGTAAATGGTTTTATGGGATGGTTTCAATTTTTTGTTCGTTGTTGGTTTTTGTTTCGTCCTTATTTGTTGAGGTGGTTTCGGTAATTGGGGCATCATTAAAAAGGATGCGAATGGGCGGACTGGCCTCATCGTTATACTGCCCACTTTTTACGCTCCATAAGAAGGCTGCAAGAAAAAGGGCTGCAACAGAAATACTGGCGACTAATAACACAACTATTACACTCACAAGGCTTATTTTAATTTGTTTCAAAAGTATTTTGTGCCGGTTCAAGAGAATATGACTTTCATCAAGTGGCCAGATGATTTTTGTCATGTTTTAGTTGGAATGTTCATTTTTACGGTTTTTGCTGCCTTATGCATTACAGATGAAGTGATTGCGACGCAACAGACGATGCCATGAAATACAGAAGCCGGTATCATTTATTCCTCTCCTCATTTTAATCTTAATTTTTTTGCATACAGGTTACTTAAACCATAGGTAATGAAGACAATGCTGATGGTACTTGCAGGCATTAAAATGGCTGCTATCATGGGCGATAGTATACCCTGCACTGCAAAATATATTCCAATAATATTGTATATAATTGAAACTGCAAATGCGGTAATGATAATCCACTGATTGGCTTTGGCTAATTGAATAAAGGCCGGTAACCGGTGTAATTGAGCTGCATCCAAAATTACATCGCTGGCAGGCGTAAAATTGTTGCTGTTTTCTGAAACAGCAATGCCTATGTTGGCTTGCCGTAATGCGCCGGCATCATTAAGTCCATCACCCAACATCATAACGGTATGGCCCTGACTTTGCAGTTGTTCAATAAACAATAATTTATCATTCGGTTTTTGGTGAAACAGCGTAATGGCATTAAAGCCGAGTAATGATTGCAGATAATTTTTTTCGCCGGCATTATCGCCACTTAATATGGCCAGTGCGTATTTATTTTGTAATTGTTTACTTAAAGCTTGTATTCCGGGCCGGTAGCTGTTTTTGAAAATAAATTTTCCAATTACCGTTCCTTCTATGGCAATGTATACCGATGAGGCATCATCGGCATTTTCTTCCTGCTGTGAAACGAACGATTTTGCACCAATGGCTATCCATTCATCATCTATCATCCCTTCAATTCCTTTGCCGGGTATTTCGCGGTAGCCGGTTATTTTAGCACCACCGCTTACTTTTAACCATTGTACAATTGCCTTGCTTAACGGGTGGGTTGATTGTGCCGCTAATGTGGCAATTTTTCTTTTTAAGAATTCCGCAAGTGGCATACCGTTGTATATAATATTTTCATAACGGCCGGTAGTAAGTGTTCCTGTTTTGTCAAATACAATATAATCTACTTTTGCAATGGTTTCAATAGTAGCTGCATTACGCAGGTAAAAATTATTGCGGCCCAAGCGGCGTAATATGGTACCATTGGTAAAGGTATTGCTCAGTAATAACGCACATGGGCATGCAACAATTAAAACAGCAGTTACTGCCTGCCAAAGTTTTGAAACATCGTGCATGTACCAATACAAACCGGCAATGGCTGCAATGGTAAATACAATCCAGGTGAAATAACGACTGAGTGCATCAACAAAAGAATGTTTTGATTTTTGTTCAGCTTCTTTAAAAGTGCTACGGTTCCATAATTTTGTTAAATAACTTTGTGCTACTTCTTTTATAACCAACAGTTCTATATTGTTACCCAATTGTTTACCGCCGGCATATATCATTTCGCCCATTTGTTTTTCAACGGGTATGCTTTCACCGGTAACAAAACTGTAATCAATCAACGCTTTACCCTTGGTTAAAATGCCATCTGCCGGTATTAGTTCCTGGTGATGAATGAGCAACGTATCATCTAACTGAATATTGGGCAGGGTAACAATTTCTTCGTTGTTGTTTTTGATGCGTGATACTGCAATGGGGAAATACGCCGTATAATCCCGATCAAAATTGAGCTGTTCGTAGGTTTTATCCTGTAAAATACGGCCTACCAGCATAAAAAAAACAATGCCACTCATGCTGTCTAAATACCCACTGCCTGTGTGTGTAAAAATTTCTATCATGCTTCGTATAAAAGTTACCCAAATAGCCAGCACAATAGGCGTATCAATATTCAGGTATTTGTGGCGCAAACTTTTAAAAGCGCTGTTGTAAAATTCTGTTGCTGCATACAATATTACCGGCAAACTGAGTAAAACACTTATGTAACGAAACAAGCCTGCTAAATTTTTTTCTTTATCATCAATTCCCAAATATTCGGGAAAGCTTAATAGCATAATGTTGGCAAAGCAGAAACCGGCCACCCCTAATTTGTAAATTTTTGATTGATTGATACGTGGTTTCCCCTGCTGTAAATTTTGCAGGCTAATATAAGGCTCATAACCAATAGAGGTAAGTAACTCAGCCACTTTGCGTATAGAAGTTTTTGAGTGGTTGAACACAATATCGGCTTCTTTTCTGGTGAAGTTTACTTTGCTGCTAATGATATGTTCATTGAGCCGGTGCAGGTTTTCTATCAGCCAAAGGCAACTGCTGCAGTGCATGTGCGGCAAATAAAATGTTACATGTGTATGGGTATCATCTTTAAATACGGTAAGGGCTTTCTGTACGGAATCATCGTCTAAAAAAGCAAACTGGTTGTGTCGAACTTTAATTTTTTGACTGCTGCCCGGATTGTTGCTAATGGCATAATAATCGCACATGCCGGTTTTGTTCAATATTTCATAAACCGATTTGCAGCCTTCGCAACAAAAGTTTTTATCGTAAGCCTGAATGGGTTCATTGCCACAATCTTCTCCACAATGATAGCAGGCTGTAACAACGCCGGTAAATGATTTACTCATGCTTTCTGGTAGTTTTAATGAGATAGGGATATAATTTCTTTCGCTCTAATTCCATCCATGATTGAATTTTTTTCTCTAACAGAAACAGATGATTGATGTAGTTTTTTAAATCGGTATCCCAATCTTTTTTTATCATGTAGTTGTTCACTATTTTACGTTGCTGATGTAATGCTTTGGTGAACAGATCATGCTTTTCCTGCATGGTTTCTAATAAATGTGTATTTAAAATATACTCATCGCATGCAGATTCCTGATTGGATTGTTTTTTTAAATATGGAAAAAAATATTCCTGTTCGGCCCTGATGTATTGGCCAATTTCTTTGTTAATTTGAAACAATCTTCGGCTTAGTTGCGGTAAAAGGGTAGAATGGTATTTCCCGGAATGAAGTAATATTTCCAGTTGATGTTTTGATTGTTCCAGCATTTCCAATATAACCGGATGATGTTCTACCATAATTAAATTGCACGACCCTTCGAGCGTAAGTGGCCCATCTAACCATTTATTTAAAAAATTCAATCGCATCTTCTTTCCCTTTTCATTGCAAATTATTGTGCAATGCTGAGCGGGAATATGACGTTCCTCAACCGGAAATATGATAGTTATCAGTTTTTATTTCCGTTGCCTGCTGATATAGTAGAAGATTAATGCAACACCATTTGTTGAAAGGCGGCTGAGTCGCCATTAAATACATCAAAATCAACTTTTGTTTTAATGCCATTGATATGCCCTTCATTGCTGTGTTGCCAAAACTGCCAGGGTCTTTGAATACGCGGTTGTTGGGGTTCTTTATAATGAGCCACCCATAGTGGGTAATCATCAAATTCTTTACCTAAGTAACTTTCATAAAAAATGGCATAGGTGTAAATGATAGGCTTTACTTTATAAAAATTTTCTATGGTTTGTAGGTAATCTTTCAATCTTTTTTTGAGTTGGGTAGGGTTTACACCATACAATTCTTCTACATCAACCGCAGGCGGTAAATCGCCGGTTTGTAGTTGTACGGTGCGAATAAAATTTTGTGCCTGTTGTGCTCCGTTTTTAGTGGCAATAAAAAAATGATAGGCACCACGTGTAAAGCCAAATTGCTGTAAGTGCTGCCAGTTTATTTTAAATTGTTTATCGGCATCCGATAGTCCTTCGGTTGCCTTAATAAACACAAAACCAATGGCAATATGGTCTGATCTGGTATTTTTGACCATGCCCCAGCTAATATTGCTTTGATGTACACTCACATCAATGCCATGTATACTGTAGTTGTCGGGCAGTGGTATGCCAAAATCAGCATCATACGTAAATTCAATGGGGGTGGGGGTGTCTTTTTCCTGTTGAAACAAATATACCAACAGCAGCAGCAGTATCAGGAAAATGCCTGTAAGCATCCATATAACCGGCGATGTTTTTTTCTTTTTTTTCTTAGCCATCCTGCGCAGCGAAATTGAGTTACAAAAATGACATATTCATGGAATAAAAATCAA
This sequence comes from Hydrotalea sp. AMD, assembly GCF_004100315.1. NCBI lineage: Bacteria > Pseudomonadati > Bacteroidota > Chitinophagia > Chitinophagales > Chitinophagaceae > Hydrotalea > Hydrotalea sp. AMD. The sequence continues at coordinate 41,026 of NZ_SCKY01000009.1, forward strand.
AATCATTTTTCGAATAGAGGAAGATGTTGAAGATAAACGGCATTTTACCAGGAATGAACTTATTTTTACATTCATTATGCCGTATTTTAATTTAAATGATAGTCTGAATTTAATCAGTAAGTTCACCTTCGCCCGACTGTGGAATGCCGGCAAAGTATGGAGTAGTTATCGGATTAGCCGAATGCTCGGAAAGCCTGTTCAATGGGGTTTACCCATTTCTGTTTCGTTTGAACCTACTACTTCCTGTAACCTGCGTTGCCCTGAATGTCCGAGTGGTATGCGGGAATTTACCCGGCCTACCGGCATGCTGGAAAGCAGTTTCTTTAAAAAAACAATTGATGAAATTTACAAGGAACTATTGTACCTGATTTTTTATTTTCAGGGAGAACCTTATTTGAATCCTGCTTTTTTAGAGATGGTGCAATATGCACATGATAAGGGTATTTATACTGCTACCTCTACCAATGCCCACTATTTAACCGATGAAAAAGCCAGAAAAACTGTTGAAAGCGGATTAGACAGGCTTATCATTTCTATTGATGGTACTACACAGGATGTGTATCAGCAATACAGGGTAGGAGGTAAATTAGAAAAAGTAATTGAAGGAGCCCGTAATATTGTAAAATGGAAAAAAGCGCTGAACAGTAAAACACCTTTTGTATTTTTTCAGTTTTTAGTGGTGAAGCCGAATGAACATCAGATAGAAGCCATTAAACAATTGGGAAAAGAAGTTGGGGTAGATCAGGTTCGGTTTAAAACCGCACAGGTGTATGATTTTGAAAATGATCCCAATCAGTTAATTCCATCTATTGATAAATACAGCCGTTATAAAAAAGATAAATCGGGTAAACGTGTGGTGAAAAGTGGATTAGGTAACCATTGCTGGAAATTATGGCATGCCAATGTAATTACTTGGGATGGATTGGTGGTGCCTTGTTGTTTTGATAAAGATGCGCAGCACCAGTTGGGTAATTTGGCAACGCAAAGCTTTAAGGAAACCTGGCAAAACGAAAATTATAAGCAATTTAGAAGTGCTATTATGCAAAGCAGGAAAAATATTGATATTTGTGCCAATTGCAGTGAAGGATTAAAGGTTTGGGAAGATTGATAAAGGTTAAAAATAAATTTTATTTATGGAAATTGAGCAGGAAATACCGCAGTTACATTTTCGTAACGAACATCATAAAGCCATTGTAAATATTATTTTTACAGCAAATTGGTTGCAGGAAAAAATCAGGCAGTTTCTAACGCCTGAAGATATTACCGCTCAGCAATACAATATTTTACGTATTGTGCATGCCAGTGCCGTACCCCTTTCTACCTTGCAGATAAGAGCGCAGATGTTGGATAAAATGAGTGACACCAGCAGAATGGTTGACCGCCTGGCGGCTAAAAAATTATTAGAAAAACGGATGGCAACGAATGATAAACGGAAAGTAGCCATTTATTTAACTGCTGAAGGTGTGGGTGTTTTGCACAGAATTGAAGCAAGAATTCATGAGTTGGATGCAATGGTTGCTGCTTTATCGGTGGAAGATGCTCAATTGCTCAATGGTTTATTAAATGCTATCCGGTAAAATTACCTGCATTTTTCAGATATTAATTTTTTATATATTAATATTATCTAACCGGTACATATTTATATTTCATCTACTTTAAAACAAAATGTACCAACTAACATTATCTTCGGTTTTTACAATGAATAGAATAAGCCAGTTTTGAATGGCTTGTGAATTTGTAATCTCCCAAAAATGAATCGCCTTATGTATGTAAAGCTGTTAAAGTCATTTTGTTTGCTTTTGTTTTGTTTAACAGGAAATGCACTTTCACTTTGGTCGCAAAAAGCGCCGGTATTTGAAATGCGTGGTGTTTGGGTAGCAACAGTGGTAAATATTGACTGGCCTGCAGAAAAAGGCATGTCGGTTGAAGCACAAAAAGCCGATTTTATTCGCTTGTTAGATATGCAACAACGCAATGGAATGAATGCTGTTTTTGTACAGATACGGCCTGCTGCCGATGCTTTTTATCCTTCCTCATACGAGCCTTGGAGCGAATTTTTAAATGGGAAGCAGGGTTTGCCGCCTACGCCGTATTATGATCCGCTGGAGTTTATGATTGAAGAAACCCATCAACGCGGTATGGAATTTCATGCCTGGTTAAATCCATATCGGGCTGTTTTTAACATTCACACATCCTCTGTATCACCATCTCACATTACTAAAATTCATCCTGAATGGTTTGTAACGTATGGTAATACAAAATATTTCAACCCCGGCCTGCCGGAAGTGCGGCAATTTGTTACCCGGGTAGTTAAAGATATTGTTACCCGTTATAAAGTAGATGGAATACACATGGATGATTATTTTTATCCATATAGAATTGCCGGTAAGGAATTTCCTGATGAAAAAGCATACCGACAATACGGGAATGGATTGAGTAAGGATGATTGGCGAAGAAGTAACTGCGACAGCATTATTCATGCATTGTATCAAACTATTCGTGCCGTGAATCCTTTTGTGAAATTTGGAATCAGCCCGTTTGGTGTTTGGCGAAATAAAAGTCAGGATCCTGATGGAAGTAATACCAAAGCCGGACAAACTAATTATGATGATTTATATGCAGATATTTTATTATGGTTGAAAAAAGGCTGGATTGATTATGTAGCACCACAGTTATACTGGGAGCAAGAGCATAAGTTAGCCGATTTTGATACCCTGCTGGCCTGGTGGAATGCACATACTTATGGCAGAGATTTATATATTGGCCAGGCTATTTACCGTGCCGGAACCAATGCTGCCTGGCGTAACCCTAATGAATTACCCAATCAGTTAAAAGCTATTAGAAGCTATTCTACCACACAAGGCAGTATTTTTTTTAGCAGTAAAAATTTTGAAAGTAATCCCAATGGCTGGTCTGACAGTCTTCGCTATAATTATTATGCATTGCCTGCTATAGTGCCGCCCATGCCGTGGATTGACAGCACAAAACCACCAACACCCATATTTGCAAAAAGTAATGGCAATCTGTTTACGTTACATTATTCCGGTAAACAACCCGTTAAAGCATTTGCGATATTTGCCCTGCCCGAAAATGTTACTGAAAATATAGCCTATGCCACACTGATTAAATTATTGATTGCCGATAAAGCAGTAACTTATGAAAGGTTAGCTTCACTAATACCTGCCAATAACCGTTTATTTGCTGCAGTAGTGAGTGAACATAATGTGCTCAGTAATTGGATTGAGTTGAAATAATTACATGCAATAAAGAAGTGCTATTACTGTTGCGCAAAACTAATTCGTTTTAAAGGAAGATATGTTTTGGGGGTAATTAACAGCGGCACCCTTTCAACAACGGTAGTGGCATTGTCTAAACCAAATGCTTTTTGGTCAGATTGAGCCAGGTGTTTAATGGCAAAGTAAGCATCCATAATAAAACCTTCTTTAACCGAAAGTTCATTCTCTACCGACAGGAAGGTTTCCAGAATAACATAAGTAATATCTGTATGAAAGTTGCTTGCATCTAAGTCCTCATATTTATTAATACAGCACAGCTCATTATTTTTTCTCATTTCCTGCATTACCATTTTAACCAGTAAATTAATTCGGGGCTGAATACGGAAACCAAGTTTGAAGTTTATTTTAATTACTTTATCCTGCAGTAACTCTGTAACACTATATGCCATTTCATAAGGGTTATCGGCCCTGTCAATGTGCACAAACCAATACACATCAGCACGTTTTGGTTTTCGGTTTAAAATGGAATCAATAATTCTTTTTTCTATATCTCCATCACTATCGGCCTTGGTTAAGTAAACCAAATGAGTGGCATATTTGGGTACTTCTTTATCTGCACTCAGCAATTGCAAAGGGGTTGTGTAGTCTTTTACTTTTAAGAATTGCAAATAACTGTTGGTAATTTTTCGGGCTTTAAACCAAACAAACATGATAAACATCAGGCCAAATTCAAAAAATAAAAACATCCAGCGTTGTTTTATTTTGGCAACATTGGTAATAAAGAAAGAAAATTCTACAATTAAAAAAATGGTCATAATAACGGCAATCAGCCAATGGTTCCATTTTTTTACACGGTACATAAACACAAACATGAGGCTGGTGGTCATTAACATAGCTATCACAATAGAAAAGCCATAGGCAGCTTCCATAGCAGAGCTATCTTTAAAATACAACATCATGCCTACACAACCAATCCATAATATCCAGTTAAGGCTGGGTATATAAATTTGGCCTTTTACGTTGGTAGGATATTTCACGGTAACTCTTGGCCAAAAGTTCATACTTATGGCTTCACTAATTAAAGTAAATGAGCCGCTAATTAAAGCCTGACTGGCAATAATGGTAGCAAAAGTGGCCACTATAATTCCTACCAACAAAAACCAATGGGGCATTAATGCATAAAATGGATTGGTGTTACCTAAATATGTTTCTTTTTGAGTTAATAACCAGGCTCCCTGCCCCATATAATTAAAAATTAATGCAATTTTTACAAATATCCAACTCACCTGTATATTTTTTTTACCGCAATGCCCTAAGTCGCTATACAATGCCTCAGCACCTGTTGTACATAAGAATACCGCACCCAACAGCCAGAATCCATGCGGATAATTTATTAATAATTCAATACCATAATAGGGGTTGATGGCGTTGATGATTCCGGGATGATGCCATACCTGTAAAAAACCCAATAAAAAAATCATGCTAAACCATACCAGCATAATAGGGCCAAATGCAAATCCTACCACTTTGGTTCCAAAGCGTTGAAAGAAAAATAAAAGCGAAATAATACCTACTACAATGCCAATGGTAATTGCATTTCCGGGAATGATGGTATTTTGTAAAGAATGAATGCCATTTAAGCCCTCTACAGCTGAAGCTACAGAAATGGGTGGGGTAATAATGCCATCTGCCAATAAAGTGGCTGCACCAATTATAGCTGGTATGTACAACCATTTTGCATAACGCCTTACCAAAGCAAATAATGAAAAAATGCCACCTTCACCTTTGTTATCGGCCTGAAGGGTTAATAATACATATTTGAAAGTTGTTTGCAGGGTTAATGTCCATATAATGCAGGAAATACCCCCATAAACTAATTCTTCTGAAATGGGCCTATCACCAATAATTGATCTGAAAACATATAGAGGCGAAGTGCCAATATCTCCATATATAATACCTAATGTAACCAATAATCCGGCAGCAGATAATTGGTGTAAATGCTTTGAACTGTTTGATTCAGTTTTCATGATTTGCTTTAATTGTTATCATTTGGAGGTGTAACAGCATTGCTACTGTTGCATGCGAAATGTGGCAGTTATATTTTAAGAAAACAGGAGAAAGGTGAATGATGGTAATAGCCGCGTAAAAATATTACGGACAGAAAGTGTAAAGGTTGGGTTGCCATATTGATAAGAATGTGCAAAGTTATAACACATTAATACCCACTATGGATAACAGGTAACCGTATTAAGCAGAATTTAATACGTTAGGGGTATATTTTTATGTCAAAACAACATTAGCCACTTATGTAGATGATTGATGCCATTTTCCAAACAGGGTTTCTACTGCGGTGAATCGATAATTGAAAATTTGTTGCAATTGTTTTTTTACCATAAGGCTGTTGACAATATCACCCAAAAAACTAAATGGAATTTTGTAGTGAACAATATCCGTCATCTCAACGCAACCGTTAACTGATTTAAAATGGTGTTGGTGATGCCAGAGTGTATAAGGTCCAAAGCGTTGTTCATCCACAAAATATTGTTGCGGCACTACATGTGTAATTTCGGTCATCCAGTATAATGGAATACCCAATATTGGGTTTAACGTATATTCAATAATTTGTCCGGCATACATTTCAGGGCCGTGGTGTTTGCTGATGATTTCAAATCCTAAATTGGCGGGTGTAATGGTTTTTAAATTATGGGGTTTGCTAAAAAAATCCCATGCTGTAGCAATATCTGTAGGAATATATTGAATGGTTTTGATAGAATAAACTTTTGACATCCTGTTATTTTACCGTAATAACAAAATAAAAACGGTAAGGTTCTTAGGGACGATGAAAAACCTTACCGTTATGTGTATTTCTTAAGTTACAACGCAAAGTGTCCGCGAATGCCAAATACATGCACCGGACCCCTGTCTTTATTATACCCCGGATTGTTCACAAACTGATAATCGAAGGTTAACCAAAAGTTGTTGAACAAGTAAGTATTGTAATAAGCTTCAATAATGCCTTCGTGTCCATAATTCAATGCGCCATCACCAATAATAAAACCATAACCTCCGGCAGCCAAAAAATCGCGATGTTCTTTCGAAATGCCATTCAGTACACCTGCAATACCTGCCACATCCGCCGGCCTATGCCAGCGGGTTCCTTTCACAGCCAGCCCAATACTGGCCGACTGATCAATTTCTGTGAATGCCCAGGTGGCATATTTGCCATCATTCCAACCTAATCTGGAAAAAATACCAATATCATCATTCAATGCCTGTTCTGCACTCAGGCCTAATCCAAATTTTTTACCTCCATAAGTATTATTTTCGGCTTCCCCACTAATTACACTTAATAAATAATTATTGTTGTTATTCAATGCATTGATTCCTTGTTGATAAGAAGGTGCACGGGTATAGGAATTGGTAATGATAAAACGAGCGGCACCGGGTTGACGATTGATGTTGTATTTTTTCTCAATTTCAAGTGTTTCAGAATGCGCTTTAGATAAGTGGTATTCCATTTTATGGGAATTGGCTATAGTTGGAACAGCTACACTGGATAAACGAAATGACCAGTTGTTTTGATACCATTCTGCTACAATGCCATAAGTATAGCCACGTGCGTTGGCAGGATAATCCCATGCACCGTTACCCATTAACGACCAGTTAAAAAATTGTGTTCTGGGGTCGTGACTATAAGTATTGTCATCATAAAAATCGCTGATAGCAAATTTTCCGGCAGTAATGGTGATACGATTATTAGGTACTTTATCGGTCACCTGATTTTCATCATCGGCAACGTTGGTGTATTTGCTATTACCCAGTGCAATATTTTGCTGCAAATAGGCTCTTGCTATAAATAATTGTGGTGCAACATTACCCACCCGATAGGTTTCACCGTTTAATGCGCCTGCAACACCTTGTGAATAACTCAGCCCATTACCTCCCGACATTTCAGGATTAAAATATGCTGCTGCTCCTTTCCATAATTTTCTTCCAAGAAATAAAGTTGTAGTTAAACTGGTGGCACCGGTTTCTACAGCATTGTCTAAACTGTTTTTACCACTATATGCAGCTGAAAAACCTGAATGGCTCTGTGAAATTACCGTTAGCTGAAAATGATGGCTCCAATTGCCGGAGCTATCCATCTGAAATACAGGTTGTGCATGTATTTTAACGCAGGCAAATAATAGGGTAGAAGTAAATATCCATTTCATGAGGTAAAAAAATTGAAAAATGATTGTATTCGATTCATGTTTATTTGTGTTAGTAAAATAGTTAACCTATCAGGAAAATAATCCATTCATAAACTAATAGGAAAAATATTTTTTAAACTACAATAATTGATTTAAAGCCATTGGCCAAATTTCCTGATAAACCAGACCTTGATTAATTGGGTTAATATACAGTAAGCGATTAATATTACAATAAGAAATGGGAAATATATCCAGGGCAGGGGTTGCATTTTTAGTGCATCTGCCAATGGCGAGAAGGGAATATAAATTCCAAGTATCATAATGGCCAATGTTAATGTAATAACCGGTACCGTTGCCCAACTTTGTATAAATGGTATTTTGGTTGTTCTAATCATATGAACAATCAATGTTTGTGATAATAAACCTTCTATAAACCAGCCACTTTGGAAAAATGATTGATGTGCTGGACTATTTGCTTTAAAGAAAAAGAACAATAAAGCAAATGTTGCATAATCAAAAATTGAACTGATAGGTCCAATAAAGAACATAAATCTGGCTATTCCACTTGCATCCCATTTTTTGGGTTTTTCCAAATATTCAGCATCCATTTTATCCCATGGAATGGATATTTGCGAAATATCATACAATAAATTTTGCACCAATAACTGAATGGGTAACATGGGTAGAAAAGGCAGAAATGCACTGGCGCCCAGCATACTGAACATATTGCCAAAATTGCTGCTGGCAGTCATTTTAATGTATTTAATGATATTGCCAAATGTTCTTCTTCCATAAATCACCCCTTTTCTAAGTACCATCAAATCTTTTTCCAACAGAATAATATCTGCACTTTCTTTGGCAATATCCGTAGCCGTATCAACAGAAATACCCACATCGGCATCACGAAGTGCACCGGCATCATTAATGCCATCGCCCATGAAGCCAACGGTATGCCCTTTGGCTTGCAATACTTTTACTACCCTGCTTTTTTGTAGTGGACTTAATTTGGCAAAAATGTTAATGTCGTCAATTCTTGCCATCAGTTCATCGTCAGAAATTTTCTCTAACTCATTACCCAGTAAAATATGTTGTACAGTAATGCCTACATCTTTACAAATTTTCTTAGTAACAGTTTCGTTGTCGCCGGTTAATACTTTTAAAGTAATACCTAATTTCTGTAATGCCTCAATGGAAGGTTGTGCAGAGGGTTTTGCCGGATCCAGAAAACCAATAAAACCCGTAATGGTCATGTCTTTTTCATCAGCAACAGAATAGGTAAGTGCTCTGTTATCAAATTCCTTGATGGCTACCAATAAAACCCTTAACCCTTCTTTGTTTAATTTTTTTGAAGTGTTTAAAATGGTTTTACGCATAACTTCATCAATCGGAATTACTTTATCGTTTTCAATATGTAATTCTTTGTCTTCTCCGGGATCAAAAGCATGTGTGCAAAGGTCTAAAATTTCTTCCACTGCACCTTTGCAGATGAGCAGGTGTTTGCCGTTTTTCTGTTTTAGAATAACAGACATTCTTCTGCGTTGAAAATCAAATGGAATTTCATCCACTTTTGTATATTGTTCTTCAGCTTTCAGATAATCATGTAATTCGGCATGTTCCAGTACAGCAACATCTAACAGGTTTTTTAATCCGGTTTGGTGGAAGCTGTTCAGGTAGGCCCATTTTAATACCTCATCATCATCATCTCCAAATACGTTCAAGTGGCGTTCCAACACAATTTTGTCCATGGTTAATGTGCCCGTTTTATCGGTGCATAAAATATCCATGGCGCCAATGTTTTGAATGGCATTCAGGCGTTTTACAATTACTTTCCTCTTACTCATGTTCAACGCACCTTTTGCTAAATTGGCGGTAACAATCATGGGTAGCATTTCGGGGGTTAAACCTACCGCTACAGCAATGGCAAACAGTAAGGCTTCGAGCCAGTTATGCTTTACTACACCATTTAAAATAAAAATGAGCGGAACCATAAACAGCATAAACCGAATTAATAGCCAGCTTACACTGTTTACACCTTTATCGAAACTGGTTTCTGCCCTTTTGCCGGTTAGCGATTTACTGATAGAGCCAAAATAAGTTTGGTTGCCTATGTTCACTACAATAACAGTTGCAGCACCACTTACCACATTGGTGCCCATAAAACAAATGTTCTCTAATTCCAAAGGCGATTTTTGTTCGGCATCTGTAATGCTGATGTCTCTTTTTTCAACAGGTAGCGATTCGCCGGTTAACATAGCCTGACTTACAAATAAGTCTTTAGATGCCCAAACACGGCAATCGGCAGGAATCATATCTCCTGCAGAAAGTAATACCACATCTCCAACAGTTAAATCCTTAATATCCACTTCTTTTTTTCCTTCACCATTACGCAAAACCGTTGCCGTTGTTTTAACCATGCTTTTCAGCTGCTCTGCAGCTTTATTGCTTCTAAATTCCTGCCAAAATCTTAAAAAAGAGCTGAGTAATACCATTACGCCCACAACAGTTACTGTTTTATAATCTCTTTCACCGGGTGCAGCAGTAATAATATCTGTTATAATAGAGATGGCAGCTATTATAATTAATACTCCAATAAATGGATTCAGAAATGCCTCGAGTAGTTGAAGGTACCAGGATGGTGCTTTTTCGTGTGAAACCTCATTGAGCCCAAATTCCTGTTCTCTTTCTTCTTTCTCTTCTGTTGAAAGGCCGGTTTCTTTTGTTTTTAATAAAGTAATTACTTCGGGTTTTGAAGCAGTAGCTACCTGTTTTAATTTGGTTACAGAGGCAGATTGAACGGCCTGAGCTGTATTTTCTCCTGAAAAGGAAATATGCTTCACTAATTTAGCTGCTGTTGTTTTTAACATAACGCCCGGATTTTTCCCGTTAAAATTAATTGTGTTTCATGCCGGTAGTAAACAACCCACTGTAATAGCAAAGCTTTACAATAGGTTATAGCAATGCACCACAACTTCGGCTAAAAAGTAGCGTATGACAAAAAAGTGAAAATACAATATGCATGAGTATTGTTTTTAACTGTTAACGACTATTTGCTTCCATAGCCACAGTTAAAAACGTTTGTGCAGCTTAGGAAGAGAATCTTAAATTACTATGGTCCGAACCGGTTTCCATTTGCTTCATAATTAAATTGCGTGCAAAAGTAAGGGTATATCTTATTTCAAAAGTCAATTCAAGCTGTTTTTATTTTATTAAATAAATATTAAAAAGTAGTTACTTTAAACAGGCTTTATATTGCTTGTGGTAATAAATATTTAAGTACAGTACTTGAATGCAGTACTTTTTAATAAATTTTGTAAACTTGGTTGAATCTTAAAAATTGTAAAATGAAATTATTGATCAAAAATATGGTTTGCGACAGATGTATTAAAGTTGTAGGACAATTATTGGATGATACCGATATTTCCTATAAAAATATAAAGTTGGGTGAAGTAGAAACTATGTATGTACCATCTGAAACACAATTGTCAGCCTTTAAAAAATTACTTTTCGAAAATGGTTTTGAAATATTGGATGACAAGCGCTCTGCACTGGTTGAATCTCTTAAAAACACCATTATTCAACTCATTCAGAAGAATAGTGAAGAGCTCTTTACCCATAAACTATCATCAATATTAGAAGATGCCACAGGATATGACTATCATTTTTTAAGTACATTATTTTCTTCTGTAGAAGGCGTAACCATTGAAAGATATACCATTTTACTGCGAATAGAAAAAGTGAAAGAGCTATTAACCTATGATGAAATGAATTTAAGCGATATTGCTTTTGCAATGGGGTATAGCAGTGTTGCACATTTATCTGCTCAATTTAAAAAAATGACCGGATTTACGCCTACTGAATTTAAAAAAATTGGAGGACAAAGAAAGCCGCTCGATAATATTATTTGATTCGGAATTATCATCAACCATAATAATCAATACTTTCTTAATGTAATTATTTTGTAAACTAAACTATAAATGTTGTAATACTCAGGCTTTGCTTTGTAAGGAGCTTTGTGGTATCAAACATTTATGTATGCAAACAGTTAAGAAAATATTTCCGGTAATTGGTATGAGTTGCGCATCTTGCGCAATTAGCGTAGAATCAATGTTGCAGCCTGTTAATGGTGTGGTACATGCCAATGTGAATTATGCTGCACAACAGGTAATGGTTGAGTATGATGAATCGGTTGTAACACCACAAAAATTAAAGTCTGTTGTTCAATCAATTGGATATGATTTAATGATTGATGAGAAAGGGGATATACATAAAAGTAAACAGCGCGAGGATTTACAGTTTCGTATGCTACAACAAAAAACCTTTTTTGCTTTTCTCTTTTCTATCCCCGTGGTATTAATCAGTATGGTTTTTATGCATGTACCTTATGGCAATTGGATGATGATGTTTTTATCCATTCCTGTTGTTTTTTATTTTGGACGTCAGTTTTTTATCAATGCATTGAAGCAGGCCAGGCATGGAAAAGCAAATATGGATACGTTAGTTGCACTTAGTACTTTCACTGCTTTTTTATTTAGCACTTTTACAACAATTTTTCCGTCTTTTTGGATTAGCCGCGGATTACCAGCACATGTTTATTTTGAGGCATCTGTTGTAATTATTACGTTTATTTTATTAGGGAAGTTGTTGGAAGAAAAAGCAAAATCAAATACTTCTTCCGCACTGAAAAAATTAATGCAATTGCAACCTGATACAGTAACTATTTTTGAAAATGGTGCTGAAAAGCAAATACTGACAGCTGAAGTTGCAATAGGTAATATGGTTGTTGTGAAACCAGGTGAAAAAGTGCCTGTAGATGGCATTGTTACAAAGGGAACTTCTTTTGTTGATGAGAGTATGATTAGCGGAGAGTATACACCGATTGAAAAATATGAAGGTAGCAGTGTGTATGCCGGAACAATCAATCAAAAAGGCCATTTTATATTTAGGGCCGAAAAAGTGGGTGGTGACACAGTATTGGGGCATATTATACAATTGGTGCAGGAGGCACAGGGCAGCAAAGCACCTGTGCAACGATTGGCAGATAAAGTAGCCGGTATTTTCGTTCCGGTTGTAATGGGTATTGCTTTGCTTGCTTTTGCTGTTTGGTTGCTGTTAGGCGGAAATGATGCCTTTTCACATGCTTTACTTGCTTTTGTTACGGTATTAATTATTGCCTGTCCATGTGCATTGGGTTTAGCAACACCAACCGCAATGATGGCAGGTATAGGTAAAGGAGCTGAAAATAATATCCTGATTAAAGATGCTGAAAGCCTTGAAGCAGGCTACAAAGTAAATGCCGTTGTTTTAGATAAAACAGGCACACTCACAGAAGGAAAGCCAACTGTAACAGAAATTGTTTGGAATAAAACCATTGCTGATCGTCATTTGCCTGCTAACATTTTATATGCACTTGAAGCTAAATCCGAGCATCCGCTGGCAGAGGCTGTGCTTAATTATATAAAAAAAGAACAAACTGATAATGATATTCATTTAACCGATTTTCAAAGTATTACAGGCAGGGGTATCAGAGCACTTTTTGCAAATAAATTGTGGCTGGTTGGAAACAAACGAATGATAGAGGAACATAAGCTTTCACTCAATAATGAACTACTTTCATTGGCTGATTCCTGGCAACAATCTGCTAAAACTGTGGTTTATTTTGCCAACGATTTACAGGTGCTGGCTATTATTGGAATAACGGATGAAATTAAGCCAACTGCATTAGCAGCTATACATACGCTTCATGAAATGGGTATTGCAGTGTATATGCTTACTGGCGATAATCAATCCACTGCCGCAGCAGTAGCAAAATCGGTTGGTATAACACATTATACAAGTGATGCATTGCCTGCACAAAAAGCAAAATTCATTCAGGATCTTCAGCAACAGGGGAAGATAGTAGCAATGGTAGGTGATGGGATAAATGATAGTCAGGCCTTAGCATTGGCCAATGTTAGTATAGCCATGGGTAGCGGAACCGATATTGCAATGGATGTAGCCAAAATTACCCTTATCACGAAAGATCTAACTGCGTTGCCAAAAGCTTTAGTACTATCAGCAAAAACGGTACGTATAATCCGTGAAAATCTTTTTTGGGCATTCATTTACAACATAATAGGCATTCCTATTGCTGCCGGTATTTTATATCCGGTTAATGGTTTTTTGTTAAATCCTATGATAGCCGGTGCAGCTATGGCATTTAGTTCTGTTTCAGTAGTGTTGAATAGTTTACGTTTAAAAACAATTCGCTTGTAATGTACCCCATTCACATTGCTGTTGTTTCTAAAAATATTGTAAAGTCGTTTAAAAATTTTGTAATAGTTAGAACATTTATGTTCTCTAATTTTGTTAAAAAATATAAATAATTTTATGAAATCATTAAAGTTTAAAACAAATATCCAGTGCAGCAGTTGTGTTGCCAAAGTATCTCCTGTGCTGAATAACGAAAAAAGTATTGAACATTGGGAAGTAGATACAACGAACAAAAATAAAGTTCTTACGGTACAAACCGGTTCTATGGAAGAAAAGGAGATTGTACAATTGGTTGAGAGTGCCGGATATACAGCTGAGCCACTATCTTAACTTTGGCAAATTATAATTCTATAGTATCTTTACTTATGACATTCAACGTGAATCAAACCTTCTTAAATAAAATCGGTCGTTTTTTTATAAAAATTGTCACTACTCTTTTTGTTCATAAGAAGGATTGTTGTAAGTAACAGTATATTTAAAATTGTGTTATTTTTGTTTTTTAAGATTGTAAAAATTTTTTGTTACACATAAACATTGATTTGAAAAAGTTTTTCACCATATTACTATTGTTACTGTATGGCCTGAGTGTTCAGGGTGCCACCATTCAAGTACATTATTGCATGGGTAAATGGGCAGGAATTGAGCTGGTGAAAAGTTCCGATAATACCAACTGCAGTAATTGTGGCATGCTGCTCAAAAAGAGCAGAAAAGGTAATTGCTGTAAAGATGTGCAACAAAAAATACAAGTTAGTCAAGACCAGTCTACTGCCCATTCATTTGTTTTTCAAGCTGCACAACCCGTATTTGTATTGCCAGCAAAATCGGCAATGGAAAACTTAGCGCTTTACTTTCCATCACTATTCATTCAGATTCCAGCAACACATGTACCACCTGATTTGTGCAGTGTGCAGCTTTTCATACGGAATCGTATTTTTCTGATATAGTATTATTTCCTTACTTGTAGCCCGGGCTCCTTGCCTTAGGGCTATTTTGTATGCCTTTGTGTATAGTGCATTGTATTTTCCACTCATTTTTATATTTAAAAATATTGTAGCATGATTGCAAAGATCATCAGTTGGTCGCTGCGGAATCGGTTTGTGGTATTATTGATTACCATTGGCTTAGTCATTTTGGGCATCCTCAACATTCAAAAAAATCCGGTGGATGCTATTCCTGATTTAAGTGAAAACCAGGTAATTGTTTTTACGGAATGGATGGGCCGAAGCCCGCAATTGATAGAAGACCAGATAACTTATCCATTAGTATCTAATCTGCAGGGCATCCCCCGTATCAAAAACATCAGGGGCACTTCCATGTTTGGGATGAGTTTTGTGTATGTAATATTTGATGATGACGTTGATATTTATTGGGCACGTACCCGTGTACTGGAACGATTAAACTATGCCCAACGTTTGTTACCCCAGGGTGTAACCCCTTCACTTGGCCCTGATGGAACGGGTGTTGGCCATATTTTCTGGTATCATCTTAATGCACCAAAAATGGATTTGGGTGAACAGCGGGCACTACAGGATTGGTACATTAAATTTGCTTTGCAAACCGTACCGGGCGTTGCCGAAGTAGCGTCTTTCGGAGGCTTTGAAAAACAATATCAAATTATATTGGACCCTGTAAAGATGCAATTCTACAATGTGTCTATGATGGATGTAATGAATAAAGTAAAAGCTAATAACAATGATGTGGGGGGGCGGAAATTTGAGATGAGCGATATGGCGTATATCATACGGGGATTGGGTTATATAAAAAATAAAGAAGATGTTGAGAATATATCTTTAGCTCAGTACAATGGTATCCCTGTTCGCATTAAAGATATAGGAAGCGTGCAGTTGGGTGGGGATTTGCGTCTGGGTATTTTTGACGAGAATGGCGAGGGAGAAGTGGTGGGTGGTATAGTAGTGATGCGATATGGTGAAAATGCAGATAAAGTAATAAAGGCAATAAAAGCAAAAATAAAAGATGTAGAAAAAGGTTTACCCGAAGGGGTTACATTTAAAACTTCTTATGACAGAAGTGGATTGATAGAAGCCGCCATTGAAACGGTAAAAGGAAAACTGATAGAAGAAATAATCGTGGTTTCCCTGGTAGTGCTGGTTTTTCTTTTTCACTGGCGCAGTGCACTTAGTATCATTATTCAAATTCCCATAACAATTGCCACGAGTTTTATCCTGTTGAATGCATTTGGTATGTCATCCAATTTAATGTCTTTAACGGGCATTGCATTAGCCATTGGCGTTATAGTGGATAATGGAATCATAATGTCTGAAAATAGTTATCGCCAGCTTTCCGAATGGCAAAACAGCAATCACCCTGAAAATAAGTAATAGTATGAATTTTTTAAAAAAATTAAAAGAGCGTTCCAACAAAAAAAAATCTTCTTACCGGAAAGTTCCTGAAGATATAAGAATGTCAATCATAGAGCGTGCCTGCAAACAGGTATCGAGAGGGGTATTTTTTTCTACCATTATTATTATTACTTCTTTTCTGCCGGTATTTCTTTTAACAGGGCAGGAAGGTAAATTGTTTCATCCCCTGGCTTATACAAAAACATTTATCCTTGCAGTAGATGCGATATTGGCGATAGCACTGGCGCCGGTACTCATTTCTTTTTTTATGAAGGGGAGGTTTTTACCGGACAATGCTAACCCTGTAAACCGGGTACTTGAAAGAATTTATGAACCTATTATCAGGGCCTGTATCAAAAGAAGGTGGATAACCCTTGGTGCGAATATAGTAGCGCTGGTAATCAGTATCCCTTTGGTGATGGGCCTTGGTCGGGAGTTTATGCCCCCCTTAGATGAAGGTTCACTTTTATTTATGCCCGTAATGATGCCGGATGTTTCTAACTCGGAGGCCAAACGTTTATTGCAGGTACAGGATAAAATTATTAAAAGTGTTCCGGAAGTAGCCCATGTACTGGGCAAAGCCGGCAGGGCCAATACAGCTACAGATAATTCTCCTATCAGCATGGTAGAAACCATTATTATGCTGAAACCAAGAAACGAATGGAGAAAGGGGTTTACCAAAGACAGTATTATCAATGAACTGAATGCAAAGCTTCAGATACCCGGTGTAACCAACGGATGGACACAGCCTATCATCAACCGCATCAATATGCTTTCCACAGGCATCAGAACAGATGTGGGGATTAAAGTATATGGTCAGGACTTAGACACGATTTATGCTTTTGCACAACAAATTAAAAAAGTGTTAGACGGAACCCCTGGTGTAAAAGATTTATATGTAGAACCAATTACCGGGGGAAAATATATTGACATAACTGTAAAACGTGATGAAATCGGAAGATATGGATTAAGTATTGATGATGTAAACACAGTAGTGGAAAGTGCATTGGGTGGTGTCAGGCTTACCACAACCATTGAAGGGCGGCAACGTTTTTCTGTCAATGCACGTTTTGGCCAAAACTTCCGAAATAATATTCAGGCATTAAAAAGGCTGCAGATTCAAACACCCGGTTATGGCCCCATTCCGCTGGAAGCAGTAGCAGATGTAAAAATTACAGAAGGCCCCCCTATGATTAACTCAGAAAATGCCATGCTCAGGGGAACCGTACTTTTTAATGTGAGGGAAAGAGACTTAGGCAGTACTGTTGATGAAGCACAAAAAAGGGTAAGCGCAATGATTGCTAAAATGCCCAAAGGATATTTTCTTGATTGGAGCGGACAATACGAAAATTTAATCCACGGCGAAAAAACATTAAAAATGATTTTGCCGGTTGTGCTGGTTATCATTTTTATGTGTATGTATTTTGCTTTTCATTCCGCACGGGAAGCTTTCTTCAGTCTGATTTCTATTCCTTTTGCATTGATTGGGGGTGCCTTGATGATTTATTTCTGGCATGTCAATTTATCTGTTGCTGTAGCTGTTGGCTTTATTGCATTGTTTGGTTTAGCAGTAGAAACAGGGATTGTAATGGTTATTTATCTCAATGATGCTATGGACCAATTAATAGCAAAAAAAGGAAACTCAAGTAAAACAATTACCAGAGATGATTTAAGGGAATATGTAATTGCCGGTGCAGCTAAAAGATTAAGGCCAAAGCTGATGACCGTAAGTGTATCCCTATTTGGTTTGGTCCCCATTCTTTGGAGTACAGGTGTGGGAAGTGATGTAATGATTCCTATTGTACTACCTATGATTGGTGGAGTAATTACTTCATCAACACATATACTTTTGGTAACACCATTAATATTTTTAATGCAAAAGGAATATGAGCTAAAAAAGCACGGGAAAATAGAAGTATTGGAAACAAAACATTAAATGTAAAAGTGGTAATGAAAAATGACATATTTAATTTAAAACATGTTTTCATGAAAAGAAAATTTTTTTTTATAACAGGGTTATCGATTTTCATAACTTTCTCAGCCCGGTCTCAAAAAATATTAAACATTAATTCAATCCTCGATTCTATTCAGGCTAGTAATCCATCCATGAAAATGTACGATGCAGAAATACGTTCATTGGATGAAGCCGCCAAAGGTGCTAAAAGCTGGATGGCGCCTGAATTAACTTCCGGTTTTTTTATGACGCCTTATGCGCCAAGATATTGGAAGGCGGCAAACGGGGTGCCAGGTATGGGGCAATATGTAATTGGTGCCCAGCAAATCATTCCTAATCCCAAACGGTTAAAAGCAGACGCTAACTATATGTCATCCATGTCCTCTGTTGAAAAAGAAAAAAAAGGGTATACACTCAATCAGCTATACGCAGAAGCAAAGAAAAATTATTACGAATGGATAGTGATTAAAAAGCAACTGCTGATTTTGGATGATAATGAAAAGCGCCTGAACTACATGATTCAAAGCGCTGAAATACGTTATAAAAACGGGCTGGGAAAAATTAATGCGTATTACAAAGCCAAAGCAGCATTGGCCAATGTACAGAATAGCAGGATTATGCTGGAGAACCAAATAAAACAAAAAAAATACATCCTTAATACATTAATGTATCGCGATAAAACAATTGACTTTGACATTGATACTGCCTATACTTTAAAAGATTATCAAAACATAGTATTTGATACTACCTTATTTGTAACCAACAGGAGCGATGTAAAAGCCCTTGAAAAGGAAATGTATGTTAACCGGTTAAAACAGGAAACCGAAAGGACAAGGTTGTTGCCTGAATTTGGGGTACGGTTCGAAAACGCTTATGGATGGGCACAGCAGCCATTGCAATTCTCGGCAATGGGTATGGTAAGGTTGCCAATGGCAAGATGGTCTTCTAAAATGAATAAAGCCAATATTGAAAGCCTGAAATGGAAAAACGAATCGTTGCAGCAGCAAAAGCAAATGATTTTAAATGAATCTGTAGGCACAGCTTATGGAATGAGGACAGATATCCTCAACAAAAACAAACAAATAAAATTGTACGAAGAAAAAATTTTGCCGGCCTTATACAAAAACTTTAAAACCTATGAATTGGGATATGAACAAAATACAGAAGAACTGTTTGAATTATTTGATGCCTGGGAAACATTAAACATGACACAGTTCGAATACCTCGGGCAGTTGCAACAATTACTGGCTATGCAGGTTGAGCTGGAAAGAATTCTTCAAATACGATAAATTAAAAACATTTATGAGTGGAAAGAAAAATAAAATACTAATTATTATCATGGCTGTAATAGCACTATTAGCTGCTGTTGCCTTACTCTATTTTAAATTCCTGCATCCTAAAAATGCTATTCATACCCAGCATAGCGGGATGGCTGATATGGGAAACATGAATATGCCTGCAAAAGAAGAAAAGGTTTTGTACACTTGTTCCATGCACCCGCAAATTATTCGTGAGCAGCCGGGCAATTGCCCTATTTGCGGCATGCGGTTGGTAAAAAAAGAAAACGAAAGTAAAAAGATACACGATATGTCTTTGCATACCTTGTTACTACCAACCAATAGTTACGCTGTTTCTAGCATACCTGCCACTACCTTACTCAAGAGTAAAGAACCAATAGAAATAAATGCACTCGGATATACAGCCTACAATACTAAAGAAGTAGGGGCTATATCAGCCAGGATAAGCGGCAGAATTGAAAAATTATATATTCGGTACCGCTATCAGAAAATCAGCAAAGGCCAAAAGATAATGGACATTTATAGCCCTGAGTTACTGACTGCACAGCAGAATCTTTTATTCCTGCTAAAGAACGATCCATCAAATACTTTATTAATTAATGCCGCTAAAGAAAAACTAT
This sequence comes from Hydrotalea sp. AMD, assembly GCF_004100315.1. Lineage (NCBI taxonomy): Bacteria > Pseudomonadati > Bacteroidota > Chitinophagia > Chitinophagales > Chitinophagaceae > Hydrotalea > Hydrotalea sp. AMD. The sequence goes on from NZ_SCKY01000009.1 coordinate 60,936, forward strand.
TATTACTGGGTTTTCCAGGTGAACAATTACAGCAGGTAATAACCACACAACAACCACTGTTTACAGTTTCTGTTTACAGCAATTACAGCGGTCACATTCATGATGCTTTAAATAGTGGGATGAATAATAATGCAGTTCCGGAAGCCCCGGCTATGAATGAAGCTACCTCAATAACTACGCAGGGGCTTGCCCTTAAAGAAGGGATGTATCTGCAAAAAGGGCAAACAATTTTTGAAGTGTATAACATGGATAAAGTATGGGTGTTGCTTAATATTTACCCATTAGATCAGCCTTTTATTAAAGTGGGTAATAAAGTAAGAATAGTACCGGAAGCAAGGCCCGACAAAGATTTTCGCAGCTTCATTTACTTCATTGAACCCTTCTTCCGCCCGGGAAGTAAAACGGTAACAGCAAGAGTAAATGTTGATAATAATGTTTTACAATTGCCCATAGGCAGCCAGGTAAGGGCAACTATTTTTAGTAACCCGGTAAATGCAGAATGGTTACCCCGTGAAGCGGTATTATCACTTGGCCTTGAAAAAGTGGTTTTTGTAAAAAGTGGAAACGGATACAAGGCGCAAAAAATAGAAACAGGCGTAACTTATAAAAATCTGATCCAGGTAACAGGTGGTATTACTCCTGTCGATTCAGTAGCAGCCAATGCGCAGTTTTTAATGGATAGTGAAAGTTTTATAAAAGTTCAGGGTAAGGATTAACTAATGAAAAAAAATGAAAAAATGAAAAAAATATTGATAATGGCAGGATTAATACTTTTATCTCTTGCCTGTAAAAATAAAAATGCAAAAAATACTGTCCATTCAGAACATACAAAAGATACAGCCGGCGTGTATTATACCTGCTCTATGCACCCGCAGGTAATGCTGGATAAACCCGGCAACTGCCCTATATGCGGCATGAAACTGATAGAAGTAAAGAAAAGTATAACGCAGGATGACAACGAGGTAAAATTGAATGAGCAGCAAATTCAATTGGGCAATATTTTAACAGATACCATACACAATAGAATGATGATTGGCGACCAAATGGTTTTGACTGCAACACTAAATGCCGATCAGCAAAAAATTAACGCCGTTAGTGCAAGAGTGATGGGAAGAGTTGAACGGTTATACTTTAAAAATTTGGGCGATTATGTTCATAAGGGAGATAAGTTATATGATTTATACAGTGAAGAACTGAATAATGCCAAACAGGAATACATACTTTCTTTAGAAAAAAAAGAAAATCTTGATAATTCAACAATAGATTTTAACGGATTAGTGCAAAGCGCCAAAAACAAATTAGCGCTATGGGGGTTATCTGAATCGCAAATAAAGGATTTAGCAAGTACAAAAGTCATAAACCCGGTCACAACTTTTTATAGTCCCGTTAGCGGTTATATTACCACCTTAGATATACGCGAAGGGGAATATATAAATGAAGGCGGTACTATTGTCAGGATTACTAATCTATCATCACTTTGGGCAGAAGCACAGGTTTATATTTCCCAACTGTCACAGATTGATGTTAATGCAACTGCTCATGTTCAATTTCCTGATTTACCCGACAGGGAAATGACAGGAAAAATTGAATTCACCAATCCGGAAGCTAATCCGCAAACACGTATTACTTTACTGCGGGTAAATGTGGCTAATAGTGATAATCTGCTTAAGCCCGGCATGCCGGCATATGTAATTATAAAGGGGAAACAGGTAAATGCCTTAACATTACCCTCCGATGCAGTACTTCGTACCGGCACCGGTGCATCTGTATGGGTGCAAACCGGCAATCGCTCATTCAAAACCAGAATGGTTGAAATTGGCATGGAAGATGGAGATAGGGTTCAGATAAAATCGGGCCTTCAACCGGGGGATGTTATCGTTATCAGCGGCGCTTATTTATTAAACAGCGAGTATATTTTTAAGAAAGGCGCTAACCCCATGGCCGGGATGAAGATGTAAAACTGTAAATAAGGAAATAGATTTGTCCGTTCGTTTCAATGGGAGTGTAAAATAAACTATATCAGTTAATAATTTTGAGGTATAATACTGAAAAATAGTTGGTAAAATCGTCTGTAATTCAATACAGAGTTGAATTATGAGGAAGTTTGGTGAAAACACTTTCACCAAACTTTTTTTGTTTATGAAAAAGCTAAAAAAAACGTTACTGGAGTTGTCAATCTTTGTCGGTAATAGATAGGGTGGGGTAAACAACAGAATAAACAACGATTTAAGTGCAAAAACTGCGGCACTCTATTTAGCAATAATGACAAGTTACAAACTGTTGAAAACCGTTTTATATGGTTCAAAAAATGGATATTAGAAAGGCAAACATACAAAACATTGCAAAGGGAAAGCGGCTTATCAAAAGATACTTTGCAACGCACCTTTTATCACTTTTTAGCTTAAGCTCCTTTAACCCCAATAATTCACCACGACAATGTATATTTAGGGGTAAATGCTACTTATTTTAAACGCTTTTGTGTGGTGTGTTATCAAGATGATTTATTGAGTTATACCCAGTTATTTCGCTTCTCTGATGCAGAGCGATATGAAGAGATTAAAGAAGATTTAAGCAACCAGGGTCATTTACAATTTATGATTATAGACGGCAGGTTTAACAGCGGAGCGTTTGAAACATTTTTGCGGCAAATGATAAAGTATAGCAGGCAGAAACTATATTTTGTAACAGAAGGGCACCCAGCGTACAAAACAAAAAAACTAAATGAATGGCTCCAGGCAAATAGAAACAAGATTGAAGTATTTTTTCTTCCACCATACAATCCGGAATTGAATCCGCAGGAGTATGCCAATCAGGATGTAAAAACAAATATGATAGGTAAGAAAAGGCCAATCAATAGGGCTCAAATGCGAACCAACGTGGAAGATTTTATGTACAACAGGAAAAAAGACAAAAGGCAGGTGCAAAAGTACTTTCATGTAAGCCATGTCAGGTATGCGGCGTAGCCATTTTATAAGACTTAAATAACTAAACGATTAATAAAGGATTTTAATCTAAAAAATCACCAACTATTTTCCAGTACATTACCAATTTTGATAGAACAGAGCCTGCAGAGGAGTTCTTGCTACCGATAGTCGAGCACAATACGTTGGTTTAACAGCTACACCTGTTCACTTCATATTTTGATGATGGCTGCCGCTACCTCCATTCATATTTTGACGATGACCGCCTGACTGCATTTTTTGCCCCTGCATGTTCATTCCATGATTCCCCTGCATTTGTCTTTGCATCATTCCTTGGGATCTGTATTTCCTTCCATTCATATCCATACATTGCCCATCACGCAGATGTAACTGTTTGCCGTTCTTTAAATGGTAAGAGCCATCGGGCTTAATGATCGTGCCGTTTTTCAATGTCATATCATTTTGCATCTGCATTTCCTTTCCATCCATGTTATGCAATATTTTTCCATCCTTCATTACTAAATGTTCGTTCTTCATTACAGCATTTTGATGTTTTTTTTGTTCTACTTGTTGGCTTTGCGCAACAATAGTACCTGTTAGTATTATTAGCGACATTGATACTAAAAGCATTTTTTTCATGATTGTGTGTTTTAATGTTAAAAAATATTTATCCTGTTATTATTTTATTTACTGTTATTTCAAAATATATAATTGTTTAACGGCTTATCAAAAAAACCAACATCCCTGCCATCATTATTCCCATTCCTATTCCCATTGAAGACATTTTGTGCTTCTTTTCTTTTAAAGTGAGTTTAGAAAATTGGGCAGAATCATTGGTTATTTTATTATTCTCCATATTTTCTCCCGACTTGTCGGGACTCATATTACTCACATTACTCATGCCCTTCATCATCGGGCACATCATTTTCATCTTGTGCTTTTTATGTTTTTTTTCTGATGCTTCAGATTTTTTTACTAATTCCATTCCGCATTTCGGGCAGGTGCCGGGTTGCTTGGATTGTATTTCGGGATGCATGGTGCAGGTGTAAATAACAGTACCTGGTTGGGTGGTATCGACCACACTTTTATTTTGCCCTATTACAGGTACGCCCGCAAATATAAAAACCGTTAATGCCAGCATCATTAAAATCATTTTTTTTGTTTTCATTGCCATAAAGTTTAATTGTTATTATACCATTTGTTAAATACGATGAACATATATTTGGGGGTTTATTAAAATTTATAACTTACCCCCAGAGACCAGAAAAAATTATTGGAAAGATCCTCTTTATAAATATTTGGACCATTGGCAATTGTTGCAGCATTAACTGGTATAGCATAAACAGGGTAAAAGGAAAAACGGAATTTATTAAGTGTATAACTAATCAGTACACTCAGTTCATAATCTAGCATGTAAAAAGAAACTGCTTCGCCCATACCTCCTCCCATTGGAGAAGAGCCTCCGCCGCCAATCATGTGCCGCCCAAAGCGGAGGTTATTGTTATAATTACTATAATAGTTTTGTGTACCGGCATTCAGGTAAACGGTAGGAGTAATTGCGAGGTTATCGTTGGCTGCGTAAAAGGTATGGCTTACAGCAGCGCCCAAAATGAAATCAGTAGTGTTACTAAAATAGGCACTGCCATCAATATATACATCCACTATATCAAAATCATAGTCGGCATAAGCGCTCACATAGCCAGACAATTCCGACTTTACAGTATAACTTTTGTTGTTAAAAAAATATTTGCTTCCGGAGATACCAGCATTGAAATTTTTTAAATAGAAATCATAGCCGGTTGTCAGTGTAAATAAATCAAACCTGTTTTCCCCGGTAGCTGCCAGGTAAGAAGCTCCGCCATTAATGAATAAACCTGATTTATGATAATACCCTGCAAATGCAGATAAGTAAGGAGCCGCTAAAAAACTCTTGCGCCCTAAAAAAACAATATTATTGTTATAATTGGTACTGACCAAGCCATAAGACTTTTTCTCATCTGAACTTTCCTTTTCGGTAGAATCTGCGTTGAATTTTTCCTGCGCAATCGATTTTATTGGTGTAATAAAAAGTACCAATAAAAAGGAGGCAAAAAGTAGTATATTTTTCATTTTATTTTTATTCATACATCCCGATATATTTCGATCATGTCTTTATTCTGCTTAAATCTATTTTGTTTTTTGCCTCCATTGTTTTTTCAACGGAAAAAATATATTAAATATCCTAATCGCCTGTCTGTAGAAATTCCAGGATTTTTTTTGATTCAGTTTCAGTTAGCATTGCCCGCTGCCGCATGTGGCTGCTAATTATGTTCCATTGAGTATTGGTAAAAGCCGAGCTGGGTGGCGAGTTGTGGCACCTCATGCAATTTTGTGCCCAAAGCTGACTGCCGCTTTTGTCAGTTACTTTAGATGATATACAGCTGGCAAACACTAAACCCATAGTGATGATAATTGCAAATACAATTATTAATATATTACGTTTCATAATTTTTATTTTTATAAAATGAATTAAAATCCAACTGCAATCTGGATGAAAATTGCATTGTTATTTTTCTCCGACTGGAAAGCTGCTTTGAATGCAGTACGCCAGTTAAACCAATAATTAATTCCATAGGTATATTGCCTGATTTCCTGAAGGTCTTTAGCACCTGCAGGAGGATTGAAACCGGCATACCGGAATACTAACTCCGTTTTTTTCAAAAATTTGCTTTGAGACATAGTAGGCCGGTAAGCCGCCTGCGAAAAAAAAGAGGTACGCTTATTATCAAATGTGTACCAGGTTGATCCTGTAGGGTCGCCTGGATCTACATAACTGGCATTATCAATATTTGCCTTATTCCATTGCGCTTTAATATCGAGTGTACCTTTAATGATGTCTATCGGATTGATATAAGAAAAGTCTGCCGCATACATAGCAGCTTTAACAGACTTATAATTGTAACTGGTATCCCCTACATTTCCATATCGGTAAGAAAACCCGATTTCAAGGGAAGAATTTTCTATGGGCAATAGACCCACACGACCGCCATACGACAATTTTTTACTTTGTACATCTACATTGCCATAACTAAGTGTGCCTTGTTTAGAGGGTATTGCGGGATCAGTTATTAATGCAGCATTATTACTTACAAAAAAACTATAATTAATTTTCGATGCTCCTATTTGAGCCCCTCCCCGAAAATCAAAACCAACTTCAGATACAGGGCCAAAAGCCAGTTCATCTTCACCGTTGGCTAATGGTACCGTTGGTAGTTTATTAATCCAGGAAGGATGCAGCCTGTCCTGAAAAATACCAAAAGGCGCTAAAAACTTTCCGGCCCTGATGGTTAAATATTTATTCACAAAGAAAGAAGCATCTGCATAGCCCAACTCTATATTTGTGGCATTACCCATAATGGCTGTTTCCATTTCAACCTCCACTAAAATCCTTTCATGCGGTTTCCATAATAATATTGGGGTAAACCCAACATCTGAAAACGTTGACTGATTATTTGAAAACTTACCGGTAAAAGTTGTAAATCCTGATATTAAAAACTTACTGGCTTTTGCAACTTGTGTCTGTGTACTATTTTTTATCAGGCTGTCAATTAACTCCTGGTTATACTGTTGTGCATAAATTTGGGGACTGTTTATCAATCCGCCAATTGCAAACAGGATGATTATTAATTTAGGTTTCATATCGCTATTTTTTTGTTATTAAACTGATTATTTACTGAATGTTCGGATATAATTCAATACTTGCCAGCGTTGTTCATCCGTAAGGGATTTTTTGGTTGATGGCATTGGCTTTCTCCCTTCTTTAATTTTCCAGAAAAGCTCCCCATCTGTCTGATTCTTTACTTTCAGAGTATTGAAACTTTCGGGAGATTTATCAAGTGTAGCGCTGTTCGGTCCATTACCCAATCCCTTTTTGCCATGGCATTCTAAGCATTCTTTTATGTAAATAGCCTTTCCGGCAGCAATAGATGCGTCATTTGCCGGAATGGGGTTCTTTATATTTTTTGCAGATTCCGGCGCCTTCCATTCACTTTGTTGTGGGATGAAAGAAGCTAAAACTAGGCAGACAGCAAAAAAGATGACGCTTATACTTATAAAAGCAGATTTTGTTAGTGGCTTGTATTTTAAAATGTTTTTCATGTTTCTTGTTTTAATTTGTTAAATAATTAAGTTGTACTATTCTTTGGTTGCTCTTATGCTGATGCTTTCTTTTCAATTTTAGTTATCTGATAAATTACAAATCCGTAGGTAAACCAAATGCCACCGAAAATGATGCTGAAAGAGATAATTAAAATGATAGGAGCTCTTGGTTCCCATAGTGCACGGGGAAAGGGATTTTTTTCAACAACCAATGGTTCCCCCCATTTTGAAATAGAAGTGGCTTCCACATTTCCATATACTTCATTGTCTATTATTCTTGCCACCAGAACTACATTTCCTTTTTCATCTCCTTTTATTTCTTTGGGAAAATTAAAAGTTGCCATACCCCTGTCATCTGTTGTTACGTTTGCTTCATCACTTAATGGCATTATGCCGAACAACCGTTGAATGCCAAAGTTTACTTCTACATTTGGTATCGGTTTTTCTTTCCCGTTAGCCAGTATCTCTGTTGCAAGAACGGATATCAATTTGGATGAATCCTCTTCAGATAAACTAAGAACCAGCCTGGCATCTTTCACAGAAGCCTGCGCTTCGGCATCTTCATATCCTTTATCATTTTCAATGCGTGCGATAATAGTAACACCTGAAGTATCTGTGGAAATTTCTTTTGGAAAATTGATGCTTGCTTTACCTCCTTCACTGGTTAAAGCTTCCCCTAAAAATGATTTTCCGGCTAATGCGGATGTATAAAAATTGATTTTGACACCCCGCACAAAAACCAGCTTCCCACTATCATTTTTCGTAGATACATTGGCAACAATTGTCCTGTCTCCATCGGCATTTTTATAAAAAGATAGCTCAACCGTGGCTGTCTTTTTTTTATCAAGTTGCTGCTGGTCTCTGGTATATGAAGTATTCCAAATCAAAACAGCAGCTAAAATGAACGTGGCAGATTTAAATACAATTTGATTTTTTAAAGTAAGTTTCATTTTTCTTTATTTTTTTAGTCGGTTATGATGTAGCTACCTGTACGTTTTCTTTCTCATTTTTAATAGCGTTATCAACCTGTTCATACTTTTCTTCAATCTCTCTCCCTTCTTTCACTTCCCAAATGGAAACGATGGGGAAAATTTTAGCAAACAGTGTTATCACCAGGAATATACCTGCTAATGCCCCAAAGGTGATAGACCATTCAACCCAGTTAGGAAAATATTGTGACCATTCTATCGGCACTTTCTGGATGGGTAAGTAAGGATGTAAAAGGGTTGGTATGACGATGATGTATCTTTTTACCCAGGCTCCAATCACGATAATGATACAGACAATGCTTGCCATAACGGGTGTTCGCCCTTTAGGGAAGGCAAGGATTATGGCGGGTACTAATACGGTACCCAATTGGAGTATCCAGAAAACGGAAGAATAACTACCACTAAATAGGTCGTGCAATAAAAATCCTTCTGAGCTTGCCATCTTATAAGCGGGTACTGCATACTCGTTCAAATTAAAGTAGGCATAGATAAGGGTTAGGGCCAGCACTATTTGCCCCATGTAGTTAAACTGCTTTTTGGTGATATATTTTTCCAAATGATACATCCTGCGGAAGGCCGCCATAATAAGCACTACAGCTGCTGAACCGGAATAAAGGGCTCCTGCTACAAAGTAAGGTCCGAAAACGGTGCTGTTCCATCCGGGGCGAAGCGTCATGGCAAATATGTATCCAACTACCGTATGCACGGAAACAGCAATGGGAATAATAATGATGGTCATTACATGCATTCCTTTTTCCAGCCGTTTCCAATTGCCGGGTGTGTCTTGCCATCCTAAGGATAGTTTTCTGTAAATCCATTTTCTTAAGCGGGTAGCATTACCAGACAAGCGGTCGCGGCAAAGAGCAATATCCGGTATCATAGGTAAATACAAAAACAATGAGCTGCCAACAAAGTAAGTTCCGATACAAATAATATCCCATAAGAGAGGGGATTGCAATCTGCCAAAAATTACTAAATTGGGTATCCGGTCAGGACGTCCCATATCAATAATAGGCATGATGCCGCCAAAAAGTAACGACACCCATGTAAGCAGCTCTGCCGAACGGGTTATGGGTCTTCTCCATTCTTTATTGGTGATCCTGAGTATAGCAGATACTAATGTACCGGAGTGGCTTATTCCAATGAAGAATACAAAAGTGGAAATGTAGAGGCCCCACGATACATAATTTCGCATGGCAGTGGTTCCCAAACCAAAATATATTTGCCGGATGTAAATTGCTGCTCCCCATACTACGATGATAAGCAGAAATCCAATCCACAAACGATTGAGTGGGCTGTACTTTCCTATTGGTTTTAAAAAGTCATTTTCAATACTCTCTACATTATTATTATTTGTAACAGTAGTATGTTCATTTTTCTTTTCCATATAATTTTTTTTACATGTTCATTGACTCATGATTGTGATTTTTCTTTTCGCCTTCTTTTTCATTATTCATGTCTGGTTTCGGGTACTTCCTGTTTTTTGGGGGCAGATAATAGACCCTGGGTTTTGTTCCTAATTCTTCTAAATACCTGTATGCAGCATTATCTTCCAGTAATTTGCTTAACTGTACAGTTACACCTACACTATTTGTAACAGCATTTTCGTTTTCATCCCCCATGTAAATAGCGCCCATAGGGCAGCCTGTTACACAAGCGGGCAATTTGCCTTCTCTCATTACATGAGGGCAAAAATCACATTTCTCTACAGTACCAACTTTACGTGGAAAACTTTGTTCAGGAGAGTATGGTATCATTTTTTCAGCTGCCGATTCTTCGGGTCTGTCCCAATTAAAAAAGCGGGTAGAATAAGGGCAGGCCACCATGCAAAACCGGCACCCGATACATCTTTCATTATCAATGAGCACAATGCCATCCTGGCGCTTAAATGTTGCATCAACCGGACAAACCTTGGTACAGGGAGGATTATCACAATGAAAGCATGGTTTTGGGAAATAATAAGGCGCTAATTTTTCATTATCCTGCATCGTGAACACTTTTATCCATTCCCGGTCAGGTGGGGTAAAGTGCATTTTCTGACAGGCTTTGGTACATTCACCACAGCCATCGCATTTAGCCAGGTCAATCACCATCACAAATTTCTTTCCGGGAATTCCTTTTCTCGCTTCAGTATTGCTCACAGGAGGGGCATTGTGTTCATGTTGTAAATGTGTGCTGTTTACCTCTACTAACTTTCCATCCGGCGTAAGCACTTTCACTTTTTCTCCTTGTGTCTCTCCTTTGTCATTACAGGAAACAAAAGAGTTGATTACCGAACTCCCAATAACACCGGCTGTTATAGTTGCCACTGAAGACTTTAAAAACTTTCTACGCTCATTGTCAGGTGTATTTTTTTGCATAAATCAATGATTTAAGAATTTATAGTAAGATTATCAAAATTGGTTTTAGCGCTTCTTCGCTTTTGTTTGTTATCAAATCCGGTTTGTTCAAAATATTGCGCAGCAGCTTTTTTCCCTGTATTTTTTTCGAAACGGGTTGCAGTTTATATTCATCCGGGGATATCCCTGTTTCTTTTCTAAACAGGGTTCTGAATGTTTGCTGCGAACACGGTAACCCAAATGCAAAGCAATATCTGCAAGGCATAGCTCTCTTTGTACAATGAGTTCTTTGGCCTTCTCTGTTTTTAAGCGGGTATAATATTTTTCAATAGTTACCCCTGTAACATCAGAAAAAATTTTGCTTAAATAATTATAATTGCAGTGCATCAATTCAGGCAGGTAAGCAGGAAGCCTGGGGTGCTTTCTTTCTTTTGCAACAGCCATATTGAGACATTTGCATAAATGCGAATGTATTTTCACTACAAGTTTATCTTCCTCTTTATCAGCAATATCAAATCCATATTGATTAAACGCTACCCTGATTGCAGATAAATCATCCTGACTTAAATGCTTAGCAATTACCGCCTCACCTAAAGTCACTGAAAGCGTTTTATACCCCACCTTTTTTAAAAGGTTCCTAACTGTATCAATGCATCGGTTACAACACATATATTTAATATAAGAATGAATGGTTTCCATAATCTCTTTCTACTAATTACTCCATGATACTTTTATATATCCGGTTTAGCTTGTACATTTTGTGAAAATCATCATAGCGTATGAGATCTGGATCTGATTTGAAGTTTTCATCCAGCATATCGTGAAAAGCATGATTGTTTGGAAATGTTTTTTTTAGATTTATAATAGTTAAAGGTTGCGGAAGAGAAAATGCCCCTACACTAAAAAAATACGTCGGCGCATATTTTGCAGCTGCTTTAGGCGGATATGAAGGAGGCTGGTAAACATACATAAGTAAGTATTCGCCTGGGTTTAGTATTTTATATTGTTTATTATTTATAAACCTGAATTCTTCACCGTTTGTATTCCTGTAGCCATACGTATCACTTTTTAGCAGCATGTATGTATTGCCTTTGTGCTTAATGACTATTATCTTATCGTTGAACAAAATATCGTCTTTTATTTTATGCTTTTCATTTTTATAATTAATTGCATACGATAATTTTCTTTCCTGAAAATCCTGGGCAGTTTTATAAATTCCACTGCTGTCTTTTTGTGCAACAGCATTTCGGGTAATAGCCAGCAGGCTGATTACCAACATCAGGATAAGATGCTTTTTTTTCATTTCTTTTGATTGTAAGTATGGAGAAATAATTATTGATCTTTTTTTCCACCTTTCGAAAATGCCCTTTTTGGCATAAGGAAGGGATGATAATACCGTTGATAAATAACTGTTTTTTATATAAGAAAGCAGTAATTGAGGAATACTACGATTCCTCTCAACATCTCAATAGTATCGTGAAATGATAGATGTTTGAAGGAATCATATTCTAAAAGTCCTATTGAGGAGAAATATAGGAGGTTGGGAACAACTTCGGTCAATTTTATTGATAGCAATACCGAAATTTAAACCATCATTAAGAGGAATAAAACAATTATTATATAAAGAAGAAGGCTCAATGTCAAAATATATGCCAGCAACTAATAAAGAGTTAACCTGGGCACCTTTGTGAATATTAACTTTCGTAAAATGCAATTTATCCTTACAACATCCCTTCGGCATATCTTTTGGGTTGCAATTGCATCCTCTGTGCCCACCAAAATTTAAGACTGATATTTTTGTTAAGTGACCCTGGCAATAGTGAGAATTAATAGCAATGCTGAATGCACTGGCTGAGTAAACAAAGAGAAGCAGTATGACTATTATTTTTTTCACCTTATTTGCATTTAAGGACGGTGTAAAAGTACTTTTTGAAATTATCTGTAAATATGATTTTTGTCAGTTTTTGTCAGGAATAAATATGATTTTAGTCAGTATATGAAAGTTTATTTTCATTTTAATGAAAAGCCATTATTAATTTTTAGGATGCCTGTTTTAACTAAAGTATTATATTTGACACTAAATGTCAACATTCATTTATTGGTATTCCCACCAAAAGAGAAAATCAACGGACACAAAGGAGCCAACTCTTACATTCGTTTAGGTGAATCAATGGGCGTAAACAAAGGCTACAAAACAGGCATCCGTGACAATTGGTTTGTAATCCCTTCAATAAAGTTGTCAGATGCTTTATTTATTAGCAGAAACAATTTATATCCTCGTTTAATCCTGAACGAAGCAAAAGCCTACGCAACGGACACAATGCACCGTGTGTTTATGAAAAAAGATACGATTAAAAACACATTCATAGCCAGTTTTTACAATTCACTTTCATTGGCTTTTTCAAAAATCGTTGGTCGTAGTTATGGTGGTGGAGTATTGGAATTAATGCCAAGCAAAGCAGAAAAAATACTGCTCCCATATCAAACTGAAAATGCTGAATTACTTGCTACCATTGATAAAATGATGCGAGACAAAAAAAGCATTGATGAAATTTTGAAAATCACAAACAAACAAATCCTGAAAGACGGGTACGGCTTTACAGATAAAGAAATAAAGATAGCGGATAGTGTTGTATTTATTTGACAATGATATGAGCTTTGAAATTGGAAAAACAGCAATTACCGAGAATATGTTTTTTGTAGGTGAGCAAGATATTGAAGATTCAATCAGTGACGAAATTTGGTTAAATATCCTTAATGACTATTATCAAGGGGTATTAGAATTTAGTATAAAAGAAATTAAAGATTGGAAAAATGCAGTTGTAAAAAAACTAGGTGTAACGATTACGAAAAATTCTATCCAATTCTTAAAAAAGGAATAAAAACGAAGTGCAAAAAAAATATTGATTACGATTCACTTAAGAGAATGCCTTCAAAGGGGGCTAAATCAGCAGATTTTTTGCAAAGGTTTATAAATTCTGAAAATGACATTCCTGTTAAAATAAAAGAAGCATTTGATAAACTAAGAACTTATTATGCCAACAATAAAAATTAACCAACAACTCAAACGAATCGAAGTCAAAGAATTTGAAATCGAAAATCAAATCGTTTTCAGCTATTTTGATAATCTTCCTGCGAGTGAAAGAGATGAAAAATTGCTGAGAGTAATTTACATAGGTGTTTTGGCTTTAATGGAAGACCGTATTTCCTCGTTTCTTTCAAAAACATCTAACGAACTAGGAACAGAACTAGAAAGTTTGAAGATGATTTTTGAAATGAAGAAAGAACTTTTCTATAAATCAACTATCAAAGGAATATTAGCAGAAGATGAAATTGCAGAATTTTTAAATCAATACTTTTCAGAAAAACGCTTGAAAGACAGAGCGTTTTTAACCGGAAATTCAGCGGGGAATCTTCCTAAGAATAAAACAGGAGATATTATTTGTGAAGTGCACGGAACACCTGATTTAAAAATTGCCATTGAATGTAAGTTTGATAAAAGTGTTCGTTTAGGAGATATTGAGAGCAAAGATATTTTTACCCGAAATTCTCCCACCGCTTGGAGCCAATTAATTGAAGCACAAGCCAACAGAGATAGTAAAGTAAGTTTGATTGTGTTTGATATTTCGTTAGTTGATAACTCTATTCTAAAGAACGTTGAGAATGTCGGTTACATCCCGGGAATTGGTTTCATTGCAATCATTAATTCACAAAAAGGAGATTATAGTAATTTGGCAATTGCTTATATGCTTGCAAGAGATATTGCCTTAAATGCTAAGGAAATTGAATTGGATAAAGATGTTTTGGCAATGATGGTAAACCGCATTATCAAAGACATCAATGAAGTTTTGACAATTAAATCACTCGTTCAGAATAACATTGACAATAACAAAACAATATTGAAACAACTTGAAAAATCAATCCTTTTAATGGAGTTTAATCAAGAATATTTAAAACGGTTTTTAAGTCAGGGAACATTAACTAAAAAAGATTTGCTGGACTTCTATTCAGGTGAAAATGTGAAAGATAAATACCGTTTAATTGAAAAAGAAATTGATGCATCATAGTATCCAAAACAATATGCATAATAAATAGCATAACATTTGTTTGTTAGCAATAAATTTTAAATGAACATAATTAATGTAAAAACTACTACCTATATGCAACTCAATGAAGATTTTCAAAAAATATACCAACAATTAAATGATGAGCAAAAGAAAGCGGTAGATCAAATAGAAGGCCCTGTAATGGTCATTGCCGGGCCTGGCACAGGGAAAACACAAATTTTATCGGCACGAATAGGAAAAATTTTGTTGGAAACCGATACACTGCCCGAAAATATTCTTTGCTTAACTTATACTGATGCCGGTGTTGTTGCCATGCGTAAACGCCTCATGAGTTTTATTGGGCCCGATGCTTATAAAGTGAACATTTATACCTTCCATGCCTTTTGTAATGATATTATTCAGGAAAATCTCTCCATGTTCGAAAAAACAGTACTCGATCCAATTTCTGATTTGGAGCTTACTGCATTGCTTAAACAACTCATTGATACTTTTCCCAAGAATCATCCGCTCAAACGTTACAGGGGTGATGTATATTTTGAAATAGAAAACCTGCAGAAATTATTCAGCACCATGAAAAAAGAAGGGTGGACACCTGAATATATCCTTTCTGCTATTGATGCTTATTTGAATGATTTGCCCAATCGTGAAGAATTTATTTATAAAAGAAAAACCGGCCGTAATAATCCGGGCGATTTAAAAGAAAAACAAATACACGAAGAAAAAGAAAAAATGGAAAAACTCCGTGCTGCCGTGCAGGAATTTGACCGTTTTCAGGCAATGATGAAACAAAACAACCGCTACGATTTTGATGATATGATTAACTGGGTAATTCAGGCATTTGAACAAAACCCGGGTTTATTGTTAAAATATCAGGAGCAGTTTTTATATATTTTGGTAGATGAATACCAGGATACCAGCGGTACACAGAATAAGCTGGTACAATTGCTCATTAATTATTGGGAAGAACCCAATGTTTTTGTGGTGGGCGATGATGATCAAAGTATTTACCGTTTTCAGGGTGCTAATATCGAAAACATGTTCACGTTTGCACAACAATACCAAAATAGTTTAGAAAAGATTGTGCTCACAAAAAATTATCGTTCCATTCAACCTATTTTGAATACTGCTAAATCTGTGATTGATCGCAATGAAGAGCGTTTGGTAAAACACATGGAAGGGTTATCAAAAGAGTTATCTGCCGCTAATCCTCATATTAGTGAAATGAAGCAACCGCCAGTTGTGCAGGAATACGATAATCAACAGGCAGAAATGATAGGCATTACACTTCAAATTGAGGCCCTTTTACAACAAGGAATTGCACCCGGAAAGATTGCGATAATTTATAAAGAACATAAATTTGGAGAAGAACTGGCTAAATATTGCACTGTTAAAAATATTCCTGTTTTTACCAAAAAGCATGTCAATATTTTCACCATTCCTTTAGCAAAAAAAATACTCTTGCTATTAGAGTATTTAGCTGCTGAACACGATGCACCTTATGGGGGCGATGAAATGTTATTTGAAATTTTGCATTTTAACTGGTTTCAAATTCCACCCATTGAAATTGCAGCACTCTCTGTTGAAGTGGCCGATTTGAAATACACTACAAAAAAAACATCCATCCGAAAATTATTATACGATAAAGCCAATGCACCTGCCAAAGATTTATTTACTGAATCACTGCTTCCTGCTTTAAAAGAAGCTTCTTTCATCATCGAAAAACTGATTGCTGCTGTACCCAATGTTACCCTGCAACATTTATTTGAAAAAGTAATTTCTGAAACAGGTATTATACAACACATCATGCAGCAACCCGATAAGTTTTATGCATTGCAGGTACTCACCGCTTTATTCGATTTTGTGAAAGAAGAAACCCGCCGCAATCCTTTTTTATCACTAAAAGAATTTGTATCTCTCATTCAATTAATGCAAAGCGAAAAAATTCCATTGCCCTTAGTACAGGTGAACGGAAACGATAAAGGCGTTAACTTTTTAACAGCGCACGGTTCTAAAGGGCTGGAGTTTACTTATGTATTTTTTGCAGGTTGTAATGCATCTTTCTGGGAAAAAAAGCGCAAACAAAGTGATGGGTATAGTTTTCCCGATACCCTTTTTGCTTCTACTCCTAAGCATAAAGAGGAAGAAGAATTGCGCCGCTTATTTTATGTAGCACTTACCCGGGCAGAACAATATTTAACGGTAAGCTATGCGGCATTTAAAAATGATGGCAAATACCTTGAACCTTCTATGTTTATTGCCGAAATGATGGAGCACAATGGTGTAACCATTGAAAAGAAAACCTTGGATGCGGCAACTATCGCCGATTTTCAGGCGCTTAGTTTTGCCAATACTGCTGCACCTGAAATTGATAAATTAGAAACCGATGTGATCAATCGCCTGCTCGAAAAATTTGTAATGAATGTTACGGCATTGAATAATTATTTAAAATGTCCGCTGGAGTTTTATTATAAAAATTTAATTCGAATTCCTTCACCTAAAAATGAATCAACCGAATTTGGTTCAGCGGTTCACTATGCACTGGAAAAATTGTTTAAAAAAATGAAGGAAGATCCCAATAACCAATTCCCTCCATTGGAAGAATTTATTTCCGATTTTGAATGGTACATGCACCGCCATCGCGAAAGCTTTACTAAAGAGCAGTTTGAACGCCGGTTAGAATACGGCCAAATTGTATTAAGCAACTATTATCAGGAACATATTTTAACCTGGCATAAAATTGTAGTAGTAGAACATACCATCAAAAATATTGTCATCAATGGGGTACCGTTAAAAGGAAAATTAGATAAATTAGAATTTGATGGGAAATATGTAAATGTGGTAGATTATAAAACCGGCGATTATGAAAAAGCGCAAACAAAATTATTACCCCCGAACGATAAAAACGAATTGGGTGGCGATTACTGGCGACAAGCCGTTTTTTATAAAATTCTGGTAGATAACGATGCCACCAAAAATTGGGAAGTGGTTAGTACAGAATTCGATTTTGTTGAGCCTGATAAAAAAAACAATTACATCAAACAAAAACTGGTGATTGAACCCGAAGATGTAACCACCGTAAAACAACAAATTACCACCGTATGGGAAAAAATTCAGGCACATGATTTTTATACCGGCTGCGGCAGCACTGACTGTCATTGGTGTAATTTTGTGAAAGATAATCAATTAGCCATTGCTTTACACGAGCTGAATGAAGAGGAAACATAGATTTTATAGTTCTGTTAATCGGCTTTACCCATTTCTAAGCGTAAGTTTGCGCTTGCCGGTTCACTGCCATTTCGTTGTATAAAACAATAATTACATGCAAAAAATAATTGGATATTTCTTCATAGCTGCCTTGTTTATTCCCTTTACTTTTACGGGATGTGCTAATATTATTCCACCATCTGGCGGCCCAAGAGATACCATTCCACCTCATTTGGTAACCGCCGTACCCGATGATTCTATGTTGTATTTTAATACCAATAAAATTCTGCTAACTTTCGATGAATATATAGATGTAAAAGATGTACAAAAAAATTTAATTGTTTCCCCCAACCCTAAAAGTACCCCCATTATTGAAAATCATTTGAAAAATGTAACCATTAAATTAAAAGATACACTCCATCCCAATACTACCTATTCCATCAATTTTGGAAATGCTATTCGCGATGTAAATGAAGGAAATATTCTTAAAAATTTTATTTATGTATTCTCAACCGGTAATCATTTAGATACGTTTAGTTTCAGAGGCAAAGTATTACTGGCCGAGACCGGAAAAACCGATTCAACCCTAATTGTGGTTTTGCATGAAAATTTGAACGATACAGCCGTGGTAAAAGATGCACCTAAATACTATGCTCGTGTAAGTGGCAACGGCAATTTTGTATTTCATTTTTTACCTGCCAAAACATTTGCAGCCTATGTATTGCCCGATGATTACAGTAAACGTTATGATGATTCAACCAAAATGTTTGCTTTTCTCGATTCAAATATTGCTGTAGGTACGCATACACCTATGGTTACTTTCTATGCATTTGAGGCAGCAAAGAAAAAAGAAAAAACAGCTAAACCCAATGTGCCACCTGCTGCTAAACTCAGCAAAAACAAAGAACGGAATGAAGAGCAGAAGCGGCTGCGCTTTAGCATTAACTTCGACAATGGTAAACAGGATTTATTAAACCCGGCACTTCAAATTAAATTCAATACACCTTTAGATACGCTCAACACTGCGGCAGTGGAGTTGTTAGATACCTTGTTTAAACCTGTAAAAGGTTATACTGTTCAGTTAGATAGTACCAAAACCATTTGTAGTATTACTTATTCTTGGAAAGAGGCTGAACATTTTGTATTGCTGCTTCAAAAAGATGCGGCGGTTGATACCAACCACCTGCAATTAGCCAAGACCGATACCATTCGCTTCACCACTAAAAACGAATCAGATTACGGCTCGCTGCGCATACGTTTCAATCATCTCGATTTGGCCAAACATCCGGTGTTACAAATGTTACAAAACAATACCATCGCTGAATCAATCCCCATTACTTCAAAAGAAATTTACAGAAAATTATACCGCCCCGGCGATTATGATTTGCGTATTCTTTACGATACCAACCAAAATGGCATTTGGGATACCGGTAATTTTAAAAAACACCTGCAACCTGAAATTGTATTCGATCTCGATAAAAAAATTGTGCTGAAAAATAATTGGGATAATGAGTATGAGTTGAATTTGTAAATGCCATTTTTGTTTTTACGCTTCAACAAAATGTGTTCCTTACTGCAAAACTTTATCTTTGCGCCATGCAGTTACCTTCCGGTTTATTAGAAAATGCAGTGGCGCAATTTGCCAAATTACCCGGCATAGGCAAAAAAACTGCCTTACGCTTAGTTCTGCATTTATTAAAACAAAACGAGAATGAGGTAACCGTTTTTGCCAATACCATTGCCAAAATGCGCCGCGAAATAAAATTTTGCCAACGCTGCTTCAATATCAGTGATGGCGATATTTGCAGCATTTGTGCCAATTCTATGCGCAACGCCGGGGTTATATGTGTAGTAGAAAATATTCGCGATGTAATAGCTATTGAAACCACACAACAGTTTAACGGAACGTATCATGTGTTAGGCGGCATTATATCGCCGTTAGATGGGGTTGGCCCCGATCAGCTTACCATACAGCCATTGGTGCACCGCTTGGAAACCGAACATACCGAAGAGTTGATTTTTGCATTAAACCCCACCATTCAGGGCGATACCACCATTTATTATATCCAAAAAAAAATACAGCACCTGCCCTGTAAAATTACTACCATTGCCCGTGGCATTGCTTTTGGCGGAGAGTTGGAATATGCCGATGAAATGACTTTGGCCCGCAGCTTAGCCAATCGCTTACCCATACAACAATATGTTAAAGGTTAGCTGAAGGTAGTACAATAATTTTTTTAAAAATTTACAGCTCATTATTTTTAGGTAATTACACTTTGGTAGCATATTGGTACAACATTTAAGTCATCTGTTGGTTGTATATAAAAAAATAATACAATTCAGCAGTTGTACAAAAATTGAATACACACATGAAAAAAACATTGAAATATTTTTTAATTCTGGTAGTAGTAGTAGCCATTGCTGCTACCGGTTTTGTAGTGTATGTGTATAATAAACCACACAGAAATGTTGCTAAAGAAAAAGCAGTAACCCTTACTGCAGAACAATTATATCATGCGTTTAAAGACAATGAACAACAGGCCAATCAGCTATATTTAGATAAAGCCATTGAATTAACAGGTCGAATTGCACAAATTGCTACCAATCAGCAAGGCCAAACCGTTATCGATTTTAATACCGCCGATTCAATGGTAACCATTAATTGTACCTTTAAAAATAAGCCTGCTAATATTAAAGTTGGCGATTCTGTTCACTTTAAGGGCATTTGTACCGGCTATATCCCCGATATGAATGTGGTAATGAACAATGGCATTTTAGTAGAATAGATGTTTCAATCAATTACAGCCATCTGAAAACAATTCATAAAATAGTATAAAATCATCGCTTCATGTATACTAAACTTTCTCTTCTATTCCTTTTCTGCGTTTTAAGTGTTTCCTGCCTTCAGGCACAAAAATCGTTTGTTACCCGTAACGGGCAAATTAGTTTTGTAGCCACCAATGATGATGATGTAAGTGCTGTGAATAATGAAGTAGCCAGCCGTATCACTACTAACGGACAAATCACTTTTAGTCTGTTAATCAAAAGTTTCTTTTTTCAATATGCCGAAATGCAGGATCATTTCAACAGCGATTATCTGCAAAGCAATACCTATCCGCGTTCCGATTATAAAGGCAATATCACCAATATCCAATCCGTTAATTTTTCGAAAAACGGAATATATCCTGTTACCGTACAGGGTAATTTAACGCTGCATGGCATTACAAAACCCATCACCGTTCCCGGTACCATAGAAGTGGCAGACAATAAAATTATTGCCAAAGCCAGGTTTATATTGGTTTTGAGCGATTTTAACATTCATGCCGACAGGGTAGCCAAAAAAGTAGCCATTCAATTCAATTGCACCTGTCAATAATCTATTGCTACTAACATTTGTTTGTATTTTTTCCCGCTTACTTACCTTAACTTTGCAGCACTTCAGGTGGATTTGTTTATTGTTCGGCCTGTGCAAATTGAACTAATAAACGGTAAAAGCTGCTGCATTTTCTTCACAGTAACTCAATCGTTCAACAGTTCAAAATTTTTATGTTACCGGCTGCAGTAAGGCTATTGAACTGCCGTTGCGTCGCACACTGCATCGTTCAAAACACTGCTCAGCCAAACCGCTCCGCAACAAACATTCCACCATCGAAGTAAAGTTTGTTATAAAATGGCATGTGCACAGCACGCAAAACTTTATAACAATATTTATCCGGGTATCAAAAAAAAACAGATACAAAAATGAAATCAATTAAAGAATGTTTACAGGAACGCATATTAATCATCGATGGAGCCATGGGTACTATGATACAACGGCATCAATTACAGGAGGCCGATTACCGGGGCGAAAGATTTAAAGACTGGCCGGTAGATGTTAAGGGAAATAATGATTTGTTGTGTATTACCCAACCCGAGATTATTAAAAATATACACCGCCAATACCTGGAAGCCGGTGCAGATATTATTGAAACCAATACGTTCAGCAGTACGGCCATTGCCATGGCGGATTATAAAATGGAAGCGCTGGCTTATGAACTGAATGTTGCAGCCGCAAAATGTGCCCGCTCTGTAGCCAATGAGTTTACCGCCAAAAATCCCGATAAACCGCGCTTTGTTGCCGGTGCCATGGGGCCGCTGAACAAAACACTCAGCCTTTCGCCCGATGTCAATAATCCAGGTTTTCGTGCTGTTACCTTTGATGAGGTAATGCAAGCCTACTACGAACAGGTAAAAGGTTTGGTACATGGCGGCGTAGATGTATTGCTGATTGAAACCATTTTCGATACCCTGAATGCTAAAGCGGCCATATTTGCCATTAAAAAATATTTTCGCGACCATCAGCAACCGGAACTGCCCATTATGATCAGCGGTACCATTACCGATGCCAGTGGGCGCACTTTAAGCGGACAAACACTCGAGGCGTTTTATACCTCTGTTATGCATGCACAACCCTTAAGTGTTGGTTTAAATTGTGCATTGGGTGCAGCAGAAATGCGCAGCCATATTGAAGAGTTATCGCAAATTGCTGCCGCATACACCTCTGCCTATCCCAATGCCGGCTTGCCTAATGCCATGGGCGAATACGATGAACAACCTCACGAAACGGCACATTTTATTGAAGAATGGGCAAAACAGGGCTATGTAAACATTGTTGGAGGTTGCTGTGGTACCACGCCTGAACACATAAAACATATTGCCAATAATGTAAAAAATATAAAGCCGAGGCCGTTACCTGTTGTTGAAAATGAAATTGTATAATCCTATACTAAGTGTAAATTATTGTTATGAGTGAGCTAATTGTAATACATCCTTATTTGCGTTTAGCAGGACTGGAACCCTTAGTGGTGCGACCCGAAACCAATTTTGTGAATATTGGAGAGCGTACCAATGTAACCGGTTCAAAAAAATTTGCCCGGCTTATTCGCGAAAATAAATTTGAAGAAGCGCTTTCTGTTGCCCGGCAACAGGTTGAAAATGGTGCGCAGGTGTTGGATGTAAATATGGATGATGCCATGTTAGATGGCGTATTAGCCATGACAACATTTTTAAACCTGTTACAGGCAGAACCCGATATTGCCAAAATTCCCATCATGATCGATTCATCTAAGTTTGCAATTATTGAAGCAGGCTTAAAATGTGTACAGGGAAAATGCATCGTCAATTCTATCTCCCTGAAAGAGGGAGAAGAAAAATTTATTGAACAGGCCATCATTTGTAAATCATTTGGTGCAGCAGTGGTGGTCATGGCTTTTGATGAAGCAGGCCAGGCCGATACCCTGCAACGCAAAGTAGAAATTTGTAAACGTGGTTATCAAATTCTTACAGAAAAAGTGCATTACCAGCCTCAGGATATCATTTTCGATCCAAATATTTTCGCCATTGCTACCGGTATTGAGGAACACAATAATTATGCAGTAGATTTTATAGAAGCTACCCGGCAAATAAAACAACTGATGCCAATGGCTAAGGTGAGTGGCGGTGTATCTAATGTGTCATTTTCTTTTAGAGGTAATGATGTAGTACGCGAAGCCATACATGCCGTATTCCTGTATTATGCTATTCAGGCAGGTATGGATATGGGTATCGTCAATGCAGGGCAATTAGCTGTGTACGATGAAATTGAACCTACATTAAGACAGTTATGTGAAGATGTGGTACTGAACCGGAATAATGACAACAACCAGGCTACCGAAGCCTTGATTGCTTATGCCGAAACTGTAAAAAGTAAAGGGAAAACAATTGTTAAAGATGAAGCCTGGCGCAATGCCCCTGTTGAAGAACGCCTGAAACATGCACTTGTAAACGGCATTACCGATTATATTGATGTAGATACTGAAGAGGCTCGCTTACAATATTCGCAGCCTTTAGATGTAATTGAAGGCCCTTTAATGGATGGCATGAATGTAGTGGGCGATTTATTTGGCGCCGGTAAAATGTTTTTACCACAGGTGGTTAAAAGTGCCAGAGTAATGAAAAAAAGTGTGGCCATATTAACGCCTTATATTGAAGCGGAGAAGGAAGTTCGTAAACAGGCACATTTGGCAGCAGGCACCGAAAATACAGAAGCAGCAGGTGCGGCAAAAATATTGCTGGCCACCGTAAAAGGTGATGTACACGATATTGGTAAAAATATTGTAGGTGTGGTATTGGGCTGTAATGGTTATGATGTAATTGACTTAGGCGTGATGGTGCCCACCGATAAAATTTTAGATACCGCTATTAAAGAAAAGGTAGATATTATTGGTTTGAGTGGATTAATCACTCCTTCACTCGATGAAATGGTGCATGTAGCCAAAGAAATGAAACGCCGCAATATGCAGCAGCCATTGCTGATTGGAGGTGCCACTACTTCACGCATACATACTGCCGTTAAAATTGCACAGGAATATCCAAATGGCGTAGTGCATGTGTTAGATGCTTCCAGAAGTGTAACAGTAGCAGGCGCTTTATTAAGTGCAGAACAAAAAGATGCTTTTTTACAACAAACTGCTGCTGAGTACCATAAATTACGTGAATCATTCTTAAATAAAAAGCCCGTAAAACAATACATCAGCTATCAGGAAGCGCTGACACATAAAACCAAAATAGATTGGAACAATTATACTGCTATTACTCCAAAATTTATAGGCAATAAAGTTTTTGATGATTTTCCTTTAAATGAATTAAGGCCTTTTATTGATTGGAAACCCTTTTTTATCGCATGGGAAATGCACGGAAACTTTCCGGATATTTTAACCGATGAAGTGGTGGGCGTAGAAGCTTCAAAATTGTATAAAGATGCCAATGCCTTATTAGATAAAATTATTCAGGAAAAATGGCTTACAGCAAAAGGCACCATTGGGTTTTATAAAGCCGGTAGCCATAACGATACCCTGTTGGTGCAGCATGGTAATGAAACCTACCGGTTAGAATGCTTGCGTCAACAGGTAAAAAAAGCTGCCGATCAGCCCAACTTATCATTGGCCGACTTCGTAAAACCTGCCAATTCAATCAATGAAGCAAATGATTATATAGGTGCATTTGCCGTTGCCATTCATGGTATTGAAAAACATATTAAAAAGTTTGAGCAGCAATACGATGATTATAATAAGATCATGTTACAGGCATTGGCCGACAGACTGGCTGAAGCTTTTGCAGAATGTTTGCATTATAAAGTTAGAACCAACTATTGGGGTTATGCTTCTAATGAACAGCTGAGCAATGATGATTTAATTCATGAAAAATACCAGGGTATTCGCCCGGCACCGGGTTATCCTGCCTGCCCCGACCATACCGAAAAATATAAGTTGTTTGCTTTGCTCAATGCTACTGAAACAACCGGCATACAATTAACCGAATCACTGGCAATGTATCCGGGAGCAGCAGTTTGTGGCTGGTATTTTTCGCATCCGCAAAGCCAGTATTTTGGTATTGGCAAAATTCAGCGCGATCAGTTGGAAGATTATGCACAACGTAAAAACTGGCCGTTGGAAGAAGCAGAAAAATGGCTAAGTCCGGTATTGGAATAGGTTGTACGCATTCAATTATGCTGCACAATGAATGAATATTAAAATTAATTGAATGCTGTAGCTGTAAAAAATTAGGCATATCTGCTGCATTTTGTATAGTTTCGCTCCCCGATAATCAAATTTTTTTATTATGTCATTAGTTGTTGTCGGTTCTATGGCTTTTGATGCCATTGAAACGCCTTTTGGAAAAAGCGATAAAATAGTAGGAGGTGCTGCCACTTATATAGCCTGGTGTGCCACTAATTTTACACCGGTTAAACAAATTTCTATAGTGGGGGGCGATTTTCCGGCAGAGGAATTGAGTGCTTTGAAAGCAAGAGGCGTTGATTTAGAAGGGGTGCAAATTAAAAAAGAGGAAAAATCTTTTTTTTGGAGTGGCCGCTATCATATGGATATGAACAGCCGCGATACATTAATTACCGAATTAAATGTACTCGCCAATTTTGAACCCAAAGTGCCCAAAAGTTATCAGGATTGCGAATTTTTAATGTTAGGAAATTTGGTACCATCTGTTCAGCGCAGTGTAATTGAACAATTACGCCAACGGCCAAAACTCATTGTAATGGATACCATGAATTTTTGGATGGATACCATGCCGGAAGAGCTGGAAAAAACCATTGCTATGGTAGATGTTTTGATGGTAAATGATAGTGAAGCCCGACAGTTAAGCGGTCAATATTCTTTAGTAAAAGCTGCAGCCACCATTTTAAGAATGGGCCCTAAATTTTTAGTGATTAAAAAAGGCGAACATGGTGCATTGTTGTTTCA
The DNA here is from genome assembly GCF_004100315.1 of Hydrotalea sp. AMD. Taxonomy (NCBI): domain Bacteria; kingdom Pseudomonadati; phylum Bacteroidota; class Chitinophagia; order Chitinophagales; family Chitinophagaceae; genus Hydrotalea; species Hydrotalea sp. AMD. The sequence goes on from NZ_SCKY01000009.1 coordinate 86,869, forward strand.
TGATAACAAAGTTTTCTTTGCTCCTGCATTGCCGTTAGAGGAAGTGTTTGACCCAACCGGTGCCGGCGATACTTTTGCTGGTGGCTTTATTGGTCACTTAGCCAAAACAAAAGATATTTCATTTGAAAATATGAAAACGGCAATTATTATTGGTTCGGCATTGGCCAGTTTTTGCGTAGAAAAATTTGGCACTGCCAAACTTCGTGAAATTTCAGCAAACGATATTACTGAGCGTATTGAAGAATTTGTACAATTGGTACACTTTGATATTAACCTGAAATAAAGGAAATTGAATGAAATGAATCGGGGCCGGAATACTGAAATGTATTTCGGCCTTTTTTATAAATCGCCCAATTGTGGCCTGATGATGATGTCTTCTACACAGGCTTGCGGTGATAAGTTTGCTGCTGAAAATATTAAATTGGCAATATCCTTTACTTCCATAATGCGTTGTGGGTCAATTCCACTGCCATACCAGCTTTCGGTATATACAGCGCCGGGCATTACAGCCGTTACTTTTACATGATGCGGTTTTAACTCTTCACGTAAATTTTTACTGAATCCCAATAAAGCAAATTTACTAATGCTATATGCTCCTCCGTTAGGATAGGCATTTAATGATGCAATTGAACAAATATTAAAAATATGTCCTTTTTTTTCTGATATCATTGCAGGGGCAATGATTCTGGTTAAATGATAAGCGCTAAAAAGATTTACCTGCATTAAATCCATCAGGGTACCTTCCGGTTCAGTTAAAATAGAGCCGGGCTTATATTGGCCGGTATTATTTACCAGAATATCCGGTGCGCCAATACCCAGGCACCAATCACCAAAAGCAGCTACTTCATTGTAATCAGACATATCCGTTGCCCTGAAATGAATAGTTGATTGCGGGTATTTTTGTTGCAATTCATCTGCTGTTGCCTCAAGTGTTACTGCATTTCTGGCACATAACAATAAGGTATACCCCTGCTCGGCAAATTTTCCTGCAATCGCTTTTCCCATTCCTTTTGAAGCGCCGGTAATAATGATATTCATGGTATTGCTGGTTAATTGGTAATAAATTCTGTTACATTTGTTCTCAAATATCGCACATTATTCAGAATAAATAATATGAAATATCAACATATATTTTTTGATCTTGACCATACGTTATGGGACTTTGAAGCCAATGCAAAAGCTACACTGCAGGATTTATATGCGCTGCATCAGTTGTCAGACAAAGGTATTGATTCATTCAACCATTTTTTTGAACGCTACAGTTATCATAACGAACGTTTATGGGATAGATATACCAAAGGGTTTATTAAACAGGATGAATTGCGTTGGAAAAGAATGTGGCTTGCTTTATTAGATTTTAAAATTGCAGATGAGCCACTTTCCCGGCAAATGGCTGTTGATTTTTTAGAAAGATTGCCATTCAAGAATGCAGTTTTTCCCTACACGAATGAAATACTCATTTACCTTACACAAAAAGGCTATCAGTTACACCTCATTACCAATGGCTTTGAAGCTGTTCAACACAAAAAATTATACAATGCCGGCTTGCAGGGTTATTTTAAAAAAGTAATTACTTCTGAGGTTTCCAATAGCTTAAAGCCCAATAAAGAAATTTTTTTATTTGCAATGGAACAAGCCGGTGCAGTTGCAGAAAACAGTATTATGATTGGCGATAATTTAGATGCTGATATTCAGGGTGCAGTGAATGTGGGTATGGATAGTATTTTTGTAAATCATTTGGGCATAGAGCCACATATTCAGGCCACTTATGCAGTAAGTCATTTACAGCAATTGGAAAATATTTTATAATTTTAGGAAATTAAAAACCGGCTACTCATGTTTGAATGGGCAGCCGGTTTTTTATGGGAATCAAAATATTTCTTATTTATACATGGCGGTAGTTCCGGACTTTTTGCAACAATCCTTTTTGCAAATTTTTTTGCACTCTTTTTTAGAACAGTCTTTACAATCTTTATTATTGCATTTCTTTTTTCCACCATCCTGAGCAATTACGGTTCCTGCCAATAGCAGAACCAGTATTCCTGCAGTTGCAAATTTTTTCATGTGTTGATGATTTGTTTGAATTAAAGTTAAGGAAATTTTAATTATTTGTACTGCCACAAATGTTAAATATTAAAAGTCCAGGTGGCTAAAACGGTTACTCCGCCCTGTACTTGTTGGTTAAGTTTTACTTTAATATTGGTATGTAAAGGCAATATAACATCTACCCGGCTGCCAAATTTAATAAAACCATATTCAGCACTCTGTTGCACTTTATCGCCCACTTTTGTATAATTACAAATGCGTTTGGCTAAAGCTCCGGCAATTTGTTTGTATAATACTTCACCATAACCATTTCTAACTACCACACTCCAACGTTCATTTTCAGTAGAGCTTTTCGGGTGCCAGGCTACCAGATACTTTCCTTTGTGATATTGGTTGTAAACAATTTCACCACTCATTGGGTTTCTGTTTACATGAACGTTGGCAGGGCTCATAAAAATGCTTACCTGAATACGTTTATCTTTAAAATATTCAGTATCTGTTATTTCCTCAATCACCACAACTTTCCCGTCTGCCGGACAAACAATGGCATTGTCCTGTATGGTTAATGTGCGATGCGGTATCCTGAAAAATGAAATAATAAATAATAACAAAATTAGAGTAATGATAAAAATGGCAATGGACAGCCATAGTACCGCGCCGCTTAAAAATGCAAATGATAAAACATTGATGAGCCCGAACAGCAAACTGGCAATGCCTATAGTACGGTAACCTTCGTGGTGTATTGTCATTCTAATTGGTTATGCTGCAAAGTTAATAGATGCAGGGTAAATTTGTAAATTCAGTGTTCTATTGGTTTTTCGCATATCCCGGATAATAGAATAGTACCCATTTTAATTTTAAATTCAAAATTAGTTGTTGCATAATTTTCGGAGCATAGTTAATACAATCTGCTTAATTTCAATTTTTGAATGAAGGTGGGCTTTGATGCTGTAATTTTTAAAATATTGATCCAGCAGCCTTCAACATCTAATCGTTAAATATTGTACAATGAAAAGTAGTTATGTTTTTTTAGGAATGGTATGGTTAATGACTTTTTCAAGGGTGCAGGCACAAAATATACAGCAAAAAAGCTCATTAAACGGCAATTGGCAGGTATTTGCGCCACTCAGTTATCAAGGTAACGGAAGTGTATACCGTTCTGCTAATGGCGCTCCGTTAGCAGATTATTGGCAAAATAGAAGCGATTATAAAATACATGCAACTTTAGATACTGTGCAGAATATACTCACTGCTTCTGAAACAATTACCTATACCAATAACAGTCCCGATGCGTTAAATATTTTGTGGTTGCAATTGGACCAAAATACCTATTTACCCAATGCCCGTTCTCAATATTATACCAATCGTATCCGAAATGAATCTACAAATGGTTTTCAAATTGCATCTGTGCAAATTGAAGAGAATGGAAAATTGCAGCAGGTAAACTATTTGGTGAATGATACCCGTATGCAGATACAATTATCAAAAGCGCTGGCAGCAAAAAATGGTAAAATTTTCATTCATATTCAATATCAATATCAGATTCCAGGTGCATTTGGCGGTAGAACCGATTATGTTGCTACGCAATATGGTAAAATTTTTGAGATAGCACAATGGTACCCAAGAATGTGTGTATACGATGATTTGGAGGGATGGAGTACTTTGCCATTTTTAGGTAGCGGAGAATTTTATTGTGATTATGGCGATTACGATTACACCATTACATTACCTGCAGGAATGATTGTGGCCGGTAGTGGCGAATTGCAAAATCCGGAAGAGGTATTAACTCCTTTGCAACTGAATAGGCTTGCCGAAGCTGCAAAAAGTAACCAAACCGTATGGATTAGAACACTTGCTGAAGTGCAACAACAGCCTGCTTTAAAGGGAAATAAAACCTGGCATTTTAAAATGTTTAATACACGAGATGTGGCGTTTGGTGCATCAAAAGCATATATATGGGATGCATCAAAAGTAAATTTACCAAGTGGTAAAAATTGTATGGCCATGTCGGTTTATCCGGTCGAAAGTATAGGGGATAGCGCATGGGGCAGGGCAACTGAATACTTAAAAAAATCAATTGAATATTTTTCTGAAAAATGGTTTGAATATCCCTATCCGGTAGCCATTAACGAGGCAGGCATTGCCGGTGGAATGGAATATCCGGGAATTGTATTTGATGGCATTACCGATAAAGGAAAAGAATTATACTGGGTAACTGCGCATGAAATTGGGCACAACTGGTTCCCCATGATTGTAGGATCTGATGAACGCAGGTATCCCTGGATGGATGAAGGCTTTAACACATTTATTGATGTGTATGCATCTGATGTGTTTAACCATGGCGAATATGCTCCTAAAAGAGATGGCGAGTATGCACCGGATGGAGGTAATCCTGCAGATGAAATAGTGCCTTATTTATCTGATCCGCATGCTCCGGTAATGATGACCAGGGCAGATGGTATTCCCGAAAAATATCGACATCCTATGGTATATTTTAAACCGGCGTACGGGTTGGTTTTATTGCGTGAAGTAATTCTGGGCCCTGATAGATTTGATGCAGCTTTTAAGCACTACATTCAGCAATGGGCTTATCGGCACCCTGCACCATTCGACTTTTTCAACACCATGAATAATCAGGGTGGCGAAGATTTATCGTGGTTTTGGCGGGAGTGGTTTTTTGACAATCAATCGCTCGATCAATCCATTGAAAATGTTGTGTATACAAATCAAAACCCGGCTGATGGTATAGATGTTACTCTTATAAATTTGCAATCCATGGTAATGCCAATACCCTTGGAAGTTAAATACACCAATGGCGCAAAAATGCAATTGCAGTTACCGGTAGAAACCTGGTTGCAAGGCAATCACAGAACGGTACATCTTGCTACCAGCAGCCCCGTAAAAAGCATTGTTATTGATCCCAAAAAGCTGTTACCGGATGAAAACAGAAAGAATAATGTATTTATGATGGCAACTGTGCAGCACAATTCTAATTAAGTTTTATGGTAAATTCCCATAACGTATTACGCAAAAAATATTGGCGGCAATTCTAAATGAATGAATAACTTTGAGTGAAAATCTGCTGAAATTGGCTGCTAACAATAGTATATTCAATTGTAATATTGCTGAATTGCAGTACCAAATAGCCTCTTATGAAGATGAGACTGCTTACAAGAAATTATTTTTTTGTGTCTTCCCCTCTCTTCAAAATCATGCCTATGCTATTTTGCAATCAAGACAATTAGCTGAAGAGGTTGTTTCAGATGTATTAATTGAAATTTGGAAACGCAGGGCAACCTTACTTGAAATAGAGAATTTAAGACTTTACCTGTTCGTGAGTGTTAGAAATGGTGCGTTAAAAAAATTACAGCAGGAGAAAAAAACATTTCGATACCAACCCATTCATGAGTTGAAGGTAGAATTGATTTCTGAATACATTCAACCGGATGAAACCCTTCAGCTTTCAGAAACAGCGCAACAATTAAAAGAAGCCATTCAACAATTACCACCACAATGTAAACTCATTTATAAACTGGCCAAAGAAGATCAGTTGAAATATCGGGAAATTGCCAGTATACTTCAAATCAGTGTAAAAACAATTGATCATCAATTGGCTATTGCACTTCGAAAGCTGGCAGAACGGCTTTCTATTTCCCGCAAACAAAAAAAATAATGATCCCCCTTTAGGGGATTTTCTTTTTTGAATACTCTTATTGATACAGAACTATGGAGAAAAATGACAGAATATGGCAATTATTGGCACGCAAGTTTACCAAAGAAGCTACGGAAGCTGAATTGGAAGAATTGGCTGGTCTTTTAAAACAAGATGAAGTCAATGCTGCAGTTGCTGCCATTCTTGAAGAAAACTGGCAAACATATCCGGATGTGGATATGGAATTTTTAGATGCCACTTTCTTATTGCACCTGCAACGTATGCAGGAGCAGGGTATAACAATGGGAACTGCCCATCAGAGAGATTCAACTGTTATTCATTCTGCACAACCACTTCATAGCAAACAACGTATCAATAAATACATGACAGCCGGTGTGTTCTCATTTATTTTGATATTGCTTATTGCAGGTTGGTGGCGTTTTTCAGAAAACAAGCAGCAGCCCATTCCACAACCTGCCGTTAAAACAGTAGAAATACCTAATGAAATTGTTACAAAAAATGCATCTAAAACAAAAATTATATTACCAGATGGTTCTACCGTTTGGCTCAATGCCGATAGTAAATTATGGTATTATAAAAGTTTTGGAAATGTACAACGTGAAGTTTATTTGACCGGTGAAGCATTTTTTGATGTTGCAAAAAATGCTGCGAAACCCTTTATCATCCATACCAAACTGATTGATGTAAGGGTATTAGGTACCTTATTCAATGTACGTTCATATCCGAATGATAAAACCGTAGAAACCAGTCTGGTAAGGGGTTTGGTGCAGGTTACTTTGCATAGTCGCCCGGATGAAAAGTACTTTCTGAAACCCAATGAAAAATTAGTAGTGTTGAATGTGCCTGATTCTGTAAATGCGCAGAAAAACATACAACCTGTTTTGAAAAACTTAGATGATAATCTTGTTGCCATTAAAAACTTAACACCGCTACAACAGGATGATTCATTAAAAATTGAAACTGCATGGACTAAAAACCGATTGTGTTTTATAGATGAAAGCTTTGATGAAGTAGCGCACCAGTTAGAACGTTGGTACGATGTACAATTTGTGTTTAAAAATGACAGATATAAAAATATAAGGCTAAACGGTTCTTTTGTAAATGAAACGCTAACTCAAGCGCTTGATGCGTTAAAATTTTCTACCAATTTTCATTATGAAATAAAAGATAAAACGGTTACCATTTATTAATTCAAATTTTAAAACGACTGCCTATGCCCATCCTCAACTCCGGTTAAATCAACAACTATATTCAAAAAAAAGCGGGAAATGCTGCAACATTCCCCGCCGGAAAAACACCAGAATGCTTGCTATGAATAGCAGGTTCTTAGCATTATTCACTTATTCAAACACTAATGTATGAAAAAATCGATTGCTGTTGCAGGGAAGTTGCGTCTTCCCTTAAAGCCATTAATTTATATGAAACTAACACTACTACTTAGTATTTTTTGCATTTTTAATGCCACTGCCGGTACCCATGCGCAAACGGTTTCTGTAAAAATGAATAAAACAGAAATAGCCAAGGTGCTGGGAAATATTGAGCAGCAGGGCGGATACAGATTTTTATTCAACAGCCGCTTGAAAGACCTGAAGGAAAAGGTAAACCTCAACGTTAACAATGCGGCCATTGAAACTGTGCTTGACCAATTATTTTCCGGCACCAGTTTAACCTATAAAATTTTAAGCAATAATTTAATTGCCATTCGTTCTGTTAATCCAGATGAACAGGATATTAAAATAACGGGAAAAATAGTAAACGAAAAAGGAGAACCGTTAAGCGGCGTAAGTATTTCCATTCAGGGTACATCAAAAGGTACGGTTACCGATAATAATGGTAATTACTCATTGAATGTTGCGCCTAATGCGGTTTTAATTGTTTCCTATATTGGCTATACCACACAGGAAGTAAAAGTAAATAACCAGAATGTGATTAATATATCATTGGTTGCTTCCGAGAAACAGTTAGATCAGGTAGTAGTAGTGGGATATGGTACCCAACGTAAACAGGATGTTACGGGTTCAATTGCTACCATTCAAGGTTCTGAAATTTCAAAACAGGCTTCTGTTAACCCCATTAGTGCATTACAGGGTAAGGTAGCCGGTGTGCAAATTACCAACTCTGGCGCACCGGGTAGTGCACCACAAATCAACATTAGAGGCCTAGGTACTTATTGGTCAAATACCGGCCCGTTATATGTGGTAGATGGTGTTTGGTTAAATGACGTTAATTTTTTAAACCCCGCCGATATTCAATCTATCAGTATTTTAAAAGATGCCTCCAGCGAAGCTATATACGGTATTAAAGGGGCCAATGGTGTTGTAATTATTACAACTAAAAAAGGAACGGGTGCTAATAGAAAGCCGGTAGTTAATTATACAGGTTATGTGGGTTATCAAAAAGCTACCAATCAGGTAAAAATGGCCGATGCTCATCAATATGCTGTTTTATTTAATGAATTGGGCAGAATGACAGGGGCTACCAACTTCTTAGATTCTTCGAAATTTGGCACAGGTACCAATTGGTTTGATCAGGTTTTACGCAATGCCATCATTACCAATCATCAGGTATCGGTAACCGGTGGTTCTGATAAAAACACCTATAATTTTTCTTTGGGTTATTTAACTCAACAAGGTATTTTAAAAACAAACGACTATACCCGTTATACTGCCAATCTGAGCAATGATATACAAGTTTCTAAAAACATTAAAGCAGGCTACACTGTAATTGGCAATTTTAATAATTCGCACAATGCACCAGGTGGAATTTGGCATGCATTGTATGCTGCTCCTCCTGTTTTACCTGTAAAATTTGCCGATGGTGTTACTTATGGCGATCCGGGTTATTATGGATTGGGTTCTGCAGTTAGCAATCCGCAGGCAACATTAGATTATAATAATTCATATAGCAGAGGATACAACTTTACCGGTAATGCTTATGTAGATATTCGCTTTGCCAGTCACTTTGATTTTAAAACAACCATTAGCGGGGTATATGGCGATAATGAATCTAAAAATTATGTGCCTGTTTATAAAGCTACCTCTACGCAACAAAATTCTGTTAGTAACCTGGGTGTTTCCCGAGGTGAAAACAGATCGTGGATCGCAGAAAATACCATTACTTATTCCAACACATTTGCTACCAATCATCGGGTAACTATTTTAGCCGGTCAGCATGCGGAATGGAATAATTATAATTTTATTTCAGCATCTGCACAAAATGTTCCGAATGTTAATTCCGGTAACTGGTTTTTGGGTTTGGGTAATAACCCCTATGTAAATGATGTGGATAATAGTTATAACCAGCAATATCCATTACAATCTACCATCTCCTCTTATTTTGGAAGAATCAATTATGCGTTTAAAAATAAATACATGTTGAATGCTACCATGCGTGCAGATGGTTCTTCTAAATTTACCGGAAGTGAAAGATGGGGATATTTCCCATCTATAGGTGCTGCATGGATTGTTTCTCAGGAAAATTTTATGCGCAATCAACACATATTTAATTCGCTGAAATTAAAGGCTAGTTGGGGTAAAGTGGGCAATGCAGGTGTACCCACATTTGTGAGTACACAACAAACCGTTTCAGGCGGCGCATACAGTGTAATTTATGGCAATAGTGGTACCGTTTCGCAGGGTGTAAGTGTTGCATCCATTCCTCCACCACCATTAAAATGGGAAAAGAGTGTTGGAACAGATATTGGCCTGGAAGCCTCTGTTCTAAATAGTCGCTTAACTATTGAGGCAGATGTGTACAATAAAAAAACACAGGATATTATTATGAATGTTTATTTGCCGGGCTCTGCAGGATTGGCCAACCAATTTATTACAACTAATGTGGGTGATGCACAAAATCAGGGTTTTGAATTATCGTTGAACTGGCATGATAATGTAAACAAAGATTTCAGTTACTCTATTAATGGTAATGTTTCTTATAATGAAAATAAATTTTTAAGTAACAGTGCAGGCGGGCAAAAAATTTATGATGGTGGTTCCGGTGCTACCGGTGGTCAGTTTACTACGTTAACAACAGTAGGCCAACCTATTGGGGTATTTTATGGATACAGAGTAGTGGGCATTTTTCAAACTGCTGCAGATGTAGCGAATTACAAAGACAAATCCGGTAACTTATTTCAACCCAATGCTCAACCGGGCGATTTTAAATATGCCAGCACAACAGGCGTAGGACCCATATCTGCTAACGACAGAGTAGTATTGGGCAACCCAAATCCAAAATACATTTATGGTATCAGTACCAATTTTGTTTACAAACAATTTGATTTGTCGGTTGATTTTCAGGGAGTAGCAGGTGTAGATGTGTACAATGCCAATAAGGGTTTGCGTTATGGTGCTGAAAACTGGACACAGGATTTTTACAATAACCGCTGGCATGGTGTAAATACTTCTAACAGTTACCCTTCTGTAAATATTGGCGGTGGTAATAATTACTGGCCCAATTCATGGTATGTAGAAAGTGGCAGCTATTTCAGAATTAGAAATATGCAATTGGGTTATACTTTACCGAATGCCCGTTTACAACATTTAGGTATCCAAACACTTCGGCTATATGTAAATGCGCAAAATGCATTTAATTTCTTTAGCTACAAAGGTTTCTCTCCTGAAGTGGGTGGTAGCCCGGGTAATATTGGTATCGACAACAATACCTATCCGTTATCTGCTATTTACAACTTTGGTGTAAATCTTTCTTTCTAAACTTATTAAAGCATATTATTATGAAAAATATATTGAAAATAAAATTGGTCACCCGGGTGGTAAAGCCGGCAATATTATGTTTGTCGATGGCAGTGATTGTTTCCGGTTGCTCAAAAAATTTTTTGGAAGTACCCGTTCAGGGTCAGCAACCCGCTACACAAATTTGGAAAACCGCTACCGATGCAGCTAATGCAGTAAACGCCATTTATGGAAATTTACGTAGTTGGAATAATGTGGCTTTTGCCCCTATTTGTGTAGAAAGCGTAGGATCTGATGATGCAGCAAAAGGCAGTGTGCCCAGCGATGCTACTTTCATTAACGCTTACGATAATTTTACTGTAACAGCTACTGATGGCCAGTTAGATGGTTTTTGGACAGGCCAGTATCAGAATATTAACTTATGTAATCAGGTGCTTGATAATGTGCCCAATATTAATATGGATGCAACTTTAAAAGCACGGTATTTGGCAGAAGCAAAATTTGTAAGGGCTTATTCTTATTTTAGATTGGTACGCGCTTTCGGAAATATTCCACTCATTTTACATGTGCCGTCAAAACCTGCTGAATTAAACCCTGTACAAAGTAAACCTGCTGATGTGTATACTGCCATTGAACAGGATTTAACAGATGCTGCCGGCGTTTTACCCGCTACTTATGGCCCTGCCGATATTGGCCATGCTACCAAAGGTGCGGCATTAGCTTTGCACGCCAAAGTTGCCATGTATCAGAAAAAATGGAGTGATGTAAAAACATATACCGATCAAATTATTGCATCGGGTACCTATAGTCTTTTCCCTAGTCCGTATAAGTTGTTTAGAATTCCGAATGAGAATAATGTAGAATCCATTTTTGAAATTCAGTGCAATTATGTTGCGGGCAATGGCGGGCTCTCTAATAGCCAGTATTCACAGGTGCAGGGTAACCGAGATGCTAATGCAGGATGGGGTTTTAATGTACCAACCCAAAATTTGGTGAATGAATTTGAGCCCGGTGATCCGCGTTTAAATGCAACCATTATGTTTGCCGGTACTACTACACCGGATGGTGATGTAGTGCCGTTGCCGCAGGCCGGTGCTCCTTCCATGTATAACATGAAATCTTATGTTCCCTTTGCATTAGCGTTAGTGGATAATCAGGGTGCCGATCAAAATGTTCGGGTAATTCGTTATGCTGAAGTGTTGTTAATGAATGCTGAGGCGAATAATGAATTGGGTAACACAGCAGCAGCATTGGCTTCTTTAGAAAAAGTAAGAGCCCGTGCCAGAGCACAAAGTGCTAACCCTGCAGTTGATTTACCCCCGGTTGTTACCACCGATCAGGCTACACTTCGTAATGCCATTTGGCACGAAAGAAGGGTTGAACTGGCCATGGAGTTTGATCGTTATTTTGATGTAATTCGTCAGGGCCGTGCAGCCACTGTTTTTGGCCCATTAGGTTGGAAAGCCGGTAAAAATGAAGTATGGCCTATTCCTCAAAACCAAATTGATATTAGTGGCGGGGTATTGGTTCAAAATCCCGGATACTAATTGTTTTATTCATTAATTAAACTTCTGATTATGAAACGGAATAAAAAATATAATTTTTCAACATATATTTCCGGAATTTTATTGTTGGCCATTGGAATAACTTCCTGCCAAAAATCCTTCGATCCTGCCAGTTATGCACCTGCCCAAACATTTGGGGGTTATACAACATCAAGAGAAATTGCAGCTTCTAATCTGGTGGGCTATTGGGGCTTTGAAAACTCGCTGATTGACAGTGTTTCAAATAAAAATGGCAACGGAGTAGGTACTTCATTTACAACTGGTATTAAGGGAAATGCCTTGCAAGGTGCCAATAACGGCTATTTTATTACTACACCCAGCAGTGCAGTGGTGGGTTTAAAAAGTTTTACCATTTCATTTTGGGTAAATTCACCACAAAACACAAATGGTACTTTTGGATTGGTTTGCTTATCCAATACGCAGGATTTTTGGGGCAATATTGATATTTTCTTTGAAAATGGCAGTACACCTACCAATGCAAATTTAAAAGCGCATATTGAAAACTGGGTGAATCCTACAACTGATAACGACCAATGGTTGGGTACTTTTGCCGCAGGCAATATCTGGAATAAATGGTCACATATTGTGTTGACTTACGATGCTACCACTTCTACATTTGTTACTTATTTAAATGGCAGCGCTATCAATACTACCGTAAAAGCAGGAAATGGTCCATTAACTTTTCAAAATGCGTCAGCTTTAATTTTTGGTACTATGCAGTTTAATACAACACCTTCATTGGGTACTGCAGGTAGTGCGCAGGGGTGGGCCAGTTATATGCCAGGTGCTATGGATGAGGTGCGTATATACAATAAAGCCATTGCTGCAGCAGATGTAAAAGCTTTGTATCAGTTACAAAATTTGGGTAAATAATTTTTTCATTGTTGTAAATAAAAAAGTGTGTCCTGTGGTAATCATGCGTACAGCAGGATGCACTTTTTACTTTTATTATGAAACTTTTTTTTAAAAACGGTTGGATGGCTTTTATGCTGCTTGTTTTTTTTAGCGGTTGCAAGAAAAAAGATACAACTGTTTTACCAGGCCCTGCACCTGCACCGGCATCATTTAGCCTGAACAGTTTAAAGGTAAATGGGCAATACAGCGGATTTACCTATTACAATGTAAATACAACTCCCTTCATTTTATTTTCATTTACAGCCCCCATTAATAACACTTCATTGGCAAACAGTATTCAATTAGTGGGTGGCAGTGGTGTAGTAATACCCATCAATACTACATTGCAAAATAATGATAGTGCAGTTTTAATACAACCTGTTAATAACATTAACCCTATTACGTTATATACTTTAACTGTATCAACTGCATTACAATCAAAAGCCGGAGGAAATTTACAATCGCCGGTTTCGGTTAAACTCATTACAGCCATCGATTCAACCGATAAATTTCCCCAAATTGCCGATACTGCATTGCTTACGTTGGTGCAACAACAAACCTTTAAATATTTTTGGGATTTTGGTCATCCGGTAAGTGGTATGGCAAGAGAAAGAAATACGTCTGGCGATGTGGTAACAACAGGCGGTACCGGATTTGGTATCATGAGTATACTGGTTGGCGTGAATCGTGGATTTATTTCCAGAACTGACGGACTGAACAGAATCAATACCATTGTTTCGTTTTTGATGAATAATTGTACGCGTTACCATGGTGCCTTTGCGCATTGGATAAATGGCGCCACTGGGGCAACGGTACCTTTTAGTACGCAAGACAATGGAGCTGATTTGGTAGAAACTGCTTATTTAATGCAGGGCTTATTGTGTGCCCGACAATATTTTAATGGGGCTGGTACAACGGAAACCACTTTGCGCAACAACATTAACAAATTATGGAATGGAGTAGAATGGAATTGGTTTACACAAAATAATCAGCAGGTGCTTTACTGGCACTGGAGCCCTAATTATAACTGGAATATGAATATACAGATTAAGGGATGGAATGAAGCTTTAATTACTTATGTGCTTGCAGCATCTTCAACCACCTCTTCCATTAATCAGGCTGTATATACCAATGGATGGGCTTCGAATGGAGGTATGAAGAACGGAAATACCTATTACGAAAATGTATTACCGTTAGGACCTGCATTAGGCGGCCCATTGTTTTTTGCGCATTATTCTTTTCTCGGTATTAATCCCAATGGGTTGAATGATGTTTATGCCAATTATATGATACAAAACACAGCACATGCAAAAATAAATTATGCTTATTGTGTGGCCAATCCTGCACATTATAATGGGTACAGCAGCGCTGTATGGGGGCTTACCGCCAGCGATGATAATGTTTCCGGTTATTCAGCACATTCCCCAACTAATGATGTGGGTGTAATTAGTCCCACTGCTGCTATTGCCTCTTTGCCCTATACACCAACAGAATCTATGGCCGCTATCCGATTTTTCTATTACAAATTAGGCGATAAAATTTGGGGGCAATATGGATTTACCGATGCATTCAACTTAACCAACATCTGGTTTGCCAGCAGTTATCTGGCTATTGATCAGGGTCCTGAAATTATTATGATTGAAAATTACAGATCGGGGTTGTTATGGAACCTGTTTACTTCTTGTCCGGAAGTGCAAAATGGTATGCGTAATTTAGGTTTTACGGCACCTTATCTGTAAATGAAATATTGCATTATTGAAAAAACATTTCTTATGAAAAAATTATGTTTTATTTTGTTGTGTATGATTGCTATAATGCCTGCATCCTTTGCTCAATATAAAGCAGGCAATTCAAGATTATCAGACAGTGCGCTGTTAGATTTGGTACAACAACAAACATTTAAATATTTCTGGAATTTTGCTCATCCCGTTAGTGGTATGGCACGTGAACGCAGCAATGTGGCTTATGATTATGGTGATGAAGTGGTAACTACCGGCGGTACCGGTTTTGGCGTAATGGCTATGATTGTGGCAGCAGACAGGAAATGGGTACCACGTGATACCATTGCTGCAAGGTTGCTGAAAATGATTCGCTTTCTTTCAAAAGCTAATTCCTATCATGGTGTATTTCCACATTGGATGAATGGCACAACCGGTGTTACCATTCCTTTCAGTAGAAAAGATGATGGCGCTGATTTGGTAGAAACAGCTTATTTGTTTCAGGGTTTATTATGTGCCAGGCAATATTTTACAAATGATAATGCAGTAGAAACAGAAATCAGAAACCGTATTAATTGGTTATGGAATGATATAGAATGGAACTGGTTCACCAAAGGCGGACAAACAATTTTGTATTGGCACTGGAGCCCCAACAATGGATGGGCCATGAATTTTCCGATACGTGGTTTTAATGAATGTTTAATTACTTATGTGCTGGCTGCATCTGGAACCCGATATCCCGTTTCTGCCGATGTGTATCATCAGGGCTGGGTACAAAGCGATTTTTTTAAAAATGGTAAACAGTTTTATGGTATTACCCTGCCATTGGGTTTTGATGGTGGTGGGCCATTATTTTTTTCTCAATACTCATTTCTGGGGCTTGACCCTCGTGGTTTAAAAGACCACTATGCTAATTATTGGGAACAAAATCGCAATCATACATTAATTAATCATGCCTATTGTTTGGCTAATCCAAAGCAGTTTAAAGGCTATGGGCCCAATTGCTGGGGCTTAACCGCCTGCGATACCTACAATGGTTACAATGCTTTTTCACCTACAAATGATGCGGGTACCATTGCGCCAACTGCAGCTTTGTCTGCTTTTCCCTATACGCCCGAATATTCAATGAAAGCATTGCGTTTTTTTTATGATAGTCTTGGCTCAAAACTTTGGGGTGAATATGGTTTTAAAGATGCATTTAATTTATCAAAAAACTGGTTTGCTTCTTCCTATCTGGCAATTGATGAAGGCCCAATAGTGGTAATGATTGAAAATTATAGAACCGGATTGTTATGGAAATTATTCATGAGCTGTAAAGAAGTACAGGGAGGGTTAATAAAATTAGGTTTCCAAAGCCCATGGTTGCAACAGAAAAATAATTAAACAATGAAAGTTAAATTTTTTTCGCTTTTGATAATATTGTGCTTTGTACATGGCGTACAAGCGCAATGGCAACAGAAAACTTATTGTAATCCTATTAATATTGATTATGGTTATACACCCATTCCAAATTTTAGTGAGGCCGGCCGTCACCGTGCAACTGCCGATCCGGTAATTGTTCGCTATAAGAATGATTATTATTTGTTTTCTACCAATCAGTGGGGTTATTGGTGGAGTACTGATATGTTACACTGGAATTTTGTTTCCCGTAAATTTTTGCGTCCCTGGAATGCTGGCTATGATGAGCTTTGCGCTCCTGCTGTTGCTGTATTAAGCGATACAATGATTGTATTTGGCTCTACTTATACTTCAAATTTTTCTGTTTGGATGAGCACTAATCCTAAAGCAAATGAATGGAAACCTTTGGTTGATTCCTTTGCAATTGGTGGATGGGACCCCGATTTTTTTGTAGATACAGATGGTAAATTGTACATGTATAATGGTAGCAGCAACCGATATCCGTTATACGGTATTGAATTAAACAGGAATAATCTGGCACCTATGGGTTCCAGAAAAGAAATGTATTTATTGGAACCCTGGCGTTATGGATGGCAACGTTTTGGTGAGTATATGGACAATACCTTTTTAGATCCATTTATTGAAGGTGCCTGGATGACAAAACACAATAACAAATATTATTTACAATACGGCGCACCGGGTACTGAATTTAGTGGCTATGCTGATGGTGTGGTTGTGGGTGAACATCCTTTAGGTCCTTTTACGCCACAATCTGATCCGCTTTCATTTAAACCCGGAGGTTTTGCCCATGGTGCCGGTCATGGCAGCACTTTTCAGGATGCATGGAATAACTGGTGGCATGTTTCAACCATGGTTATTAGTGTTAAAAACAATTTTGAAAGAAGGTTGGGAATATGGCCTGCCGGTTTTGATGAAGATGATGTGATATATTGTAACACTTCATTTGGCGATTATCCACATTATTTACCCAATGTAATTAAAAACAGTAACCATGCTACTTTAAACGGTAGTGGCTTTACGGGATGGATGTTGCTGAATTACAACAAACCTGTTCAGGTATCTTCAACATTGGGTGCGTTTGAGCCGAATAATGCTGTAGATGAAAATATTAAAACCTACTGGAGTGCCGCTACCGGCAAAAAAGGAGAATGGATTCAAACAGATTTGGGCGCTCAGGATTCTGTATATGCCATTCAAATCAACTATGCCGATCAAAATGTAGACAGTAGTTTTTTAGGAAAACAATCCGGCTCTTTCCATCAATATAAATTGTATCAGTCCGCAGATGGCAGGAATTGGACTGTTTTAGTAGATAAATCTTTGAATACATCTGATATACCACATGATTATGTAGAACTACCAACACCGGTGCAAACCCGTTTTATAAAATTAGAAAACATACATATGCCTACGGGAAAATTTGCTATTAGTGGATTGCGTGTTTTTGGAAAAGGAATGGGTAGTGTTCCCGATTCTGTTAAAAACTTTATTGTTTTGAGAACAGAAAAAGACAAGCGGAGTGGCTGGCTGAAATGGCAAACCGTTAATAATGCCTATGCATATAATATTTATTTTGGAACACAGCCTGATAAGCTTTACAATTCAATTATGGTATATAACCAAAATGAGTATTGGTACAAAGGAATGGATAAAGAAAAGCCTTATTATTTTGCCATTGAAGCCTTGAATGAAAATGGAATATCGCAAAGAACAAAACCTGTTCTTGTAAAATAAATTTGCATTACCCAAAAATACAAAGTATGAAAAAAACGTCTTTATTATTCGCTGTTGTGATGATGTTCAATTATTCTGCAATAGCACAGCAATTACCTGCTTCGGTTAAAATGCACCAATTCATTGAAAAATTAATGCAGCAAATGACGCTGGAAGAAAAAATTGGGCAGTTGAATTTGCTGACACCCGGAGGAGGTATTCCAACCGGCGCCGTAGTAAGCACTGATGTAGAAACCAAAATTAAAAACGGACAGGTGGGTGGTTTATTTGGTGTAATTGGCGCCGATAAGGTATTACAGGCACAGCGGCTGGCAGTGGAAAAATCCAGGTTACACATTCCCTTAATTTTTGGTTCTGATGTGATTCATGGTCATAAAACAACTTTCCCTATTCCATTAGGCCTGGCTTGTAGTTGGGATACCACTTTAATTAAACAAACTGCCCGTGCTGCAGCAATTGAAGCTACTGCAGATGGATTGAGTTGGGCCTTTTCGCCCATGGTAGATATATGCCGCGATCCCCGTTGGGGCCGTATCGCGGAAGGTGCAGGGGAAGATGCTTTTTTAGGCAGCGCTATTGCCGGTGCCATGGTGCGTGGTTATCAAAACAATAATCTTCAGCAAGATAATACCGTTATGGCTTGTGTAAAGCATTTTGCATTATACGGTGCTGCTGAAGGTGGCCGTGATTATAATACGGTAGATATGAGCCGCATCAGAATGTATAATGAATATTTACCCCCTTATAAAGCTGCTATCGATGCCGGTGCAGGTAGTGTAATGAGTTCGTTTAATGTAATTGATGATGTTCCGGCAACGAGTAACCGTTGGTTGTTAACCGATTTATTGCGTAAGCAATGGCAATTTAATGGATTTGTGGTGAGCGATTATACATCTGTAAATGAAATGGAAGCACATGGTTTGGGAAATTTGCAACAGGTTGCTGCATTAGCGTTAAAAGCAGGGTTAGATATGGATATGGTGGGAGAAGGTTTTTTAACCACTTTAAAAAAATCATTACAGGAAGGCAAAGTAACCTTGAATGATATTAATACTGCCTGTAGAAGAGTGCTGGAAGCCAAATATAAATTAGGATTGTTTAACAACCCATATCGTAATGTTTCAGCCAACAGAGCATCTGTTATTTTATCGCCCGAACATATAGCACTTTCCCGAAAAGCTGCTGCCAAAGCTTGTGTATTATTAAAAAACAACAATAGCGTATTGCCTTTACAACATACCGGTACCATTGCCTTGGTTGGTCCTTTGGCTGATAGCCGAAGAAATATGCTGGGTACCTGGAGTGTTTCCGGTGACTGGCATCATGCAGTTACTTTGAAGGAAGGAATGGAAAATGTGGCCGGCCAACAGGTGAAAATTGTTTATGCCAAAGGCGCTAATATTTCAGATGATACCCTCTTCAATAAAAAAGTAAATGTATTTGGACCTGAAATTGAAATGGGGCCTACATCATCAGATGCCATGATTCAGGAAGCAGTGGCCGCTGCTATGCAAGCAGATGTGGTGGTGGCTGCATTAGGTGAAGCTGCCGATATGTCGGGTGAATCATCCAGCAGGGCTGATATAGGGTTACCCGAAAGTCAGCAAAAACTATTGCATGCACTGGTGCAAACCGGAAAGCCGGTAGTAATTGTGTTATTTAACGGAAGGCCTATGACGTTGGTAAAAGAAAGCCAAATGGCTACAGCCATTGTAGATGTATGGTTTGGTGGCACCGAAGCCGGCAATGGTATTGCAGATGTGTTGTTTGGCCATGAAAATCCTTCCGGGAAATTAACCGCTTCTTTCCCTTATAGTGTAGGGCAAATTCCGGTGTATTACAATCACTTAAATACAGGCAGGCCTTATGTTTTAGGTGGCCCAACCAAATTTAAATCAGACTATTTAGATATTCCTAACGCACCCCTGTTTCCGTTTGGTTTTGGATTAAGTTATACACGTTTTCATTATTCCCCGGTTACTTTATCTGACATTAATTTGAAAAATGGAAGAACCATTCATGCATCAGTAAATGTTACGAATACCGGTAATTATGATGGGGAGGAAGTGGTACAACTATACCTGCGTGATGAAGTGGCTTCTATTAGCCGACCGGTTAAAATGTTGAAAGGATTTCAAAAAATATTTTTAAAAAAGGGCGAAACCAAAACAGTTGACTTTCCGATAACGATTGATGTATTAAAGTTTTATAACAGCCAGTTAAAATATGTTACTGAGCCCGGAAAATATGAAGTGATGATTGGTACCAACAGTAATGAAGTGCAAACAGCTTCATTTACACTATTCAATAATTAAAAATTTGTGGTAGTCGTTTTTGTTAGATAGGGCCTGTTGCAATTACTTGCAATGGCCCTTTTTGTGCTATCAATGATTGGGTTTTATTTGTAGCGTTATTTTCTTTATCTTTTCTTTGAAATTAATTGATATGCAGCCGAATGATTTGTCTTTTCTCAATGATTTAAGAACGAATTTTCAATCAGGGGTTACCAAAACTTATGCTTTTAGAAAGCAGCAGTTACTGAATTTAAAAGCAGCCGTTCTTCAATTTGAAAATGACTTGTATACTGCGCTGGAAGCTGATTTAAAAAAAAGCAGGGAAGAAGCCTGGGTTACGGAAATTGGGATGGTGGTGGCTGAAATAAATCATGCTCTGCACCATTTAAAAAATTGGATAAAGCCAAAAATTGTTGGTACTAATTTAGCGAATCTGCCTTCTTCCAGTAAACTATATGCAGAACCTTGGGGCGTTGTATTAATCATTGCGCCATGGAACTATCCGGTTCAATTATTATTAAGTCCATTAGTAGGCACCATTGCTGCCGGTAATGTGGCGGTGGTAAAACCGAGTGAGTTTGCGGAGGCAACTGCAAATGTGTTACAAAAAATAATTGATACCACTTTTTCTAAAAATTATATTGCTTGCATTCAGGGAGATGGTGCTGTTGTGGTACCTGCTCTGATACGTTCATTTACATTCGATTATATTTTTTATACCGGCAGCACAGCCGTGGGTAAAATTATTTATAAAATGGCTGCTGAAAACTTAGTACCTGTTACCTTAGAATTGGGAGGTAAAAGCCCTTGTTTGGTGGATAAAGATGCAAATATAGCTGTTGCTGCAAAGCGGATTGCAGTAACTAAATTTTCCAACTGTGGTCAAATGTGCGTGGCACCAGATTATGTTATGGTACACCAATCTGTCTATGATGCGTTTGTGCAGGAATTGAAAAAAGTGATTCAACAATTTTTTGGGGATGATGTTGCCGGTAGTCCTGATTATGGTAAAATGATTAATGAAAAACAGTGGAATAGAGTAGTGGGCTATTTGGAACAGGGAACGGTATTAGAGGGTGGCACCTTTCAAAAAGAAAATCTTTATATAGCGCCAAGTTTATTAGCTGTTACTGATTTAAACGGGGCTGTGATGAAAGAAGAAATTTTTGGCCCGGTTTTACCTGTTATTCCCTTTCATACACCTGAAGAAGTAGATAATATCATCTCCGCAAACCCAAATCCGCTGGCGTTTTATGTGTTTACGCAATCCCAAAAAAATGCCGAAGATTGGATACAAAAAATACCATCAGGTGGTGCCTGCATTAATAATGCCAGTTGGCATTTAACCAATCCTAACCTGCCTTTTGGCGGCAGGGGTGCCAGTGGTATTGGCTTATACCATGGAAAATATTCCTTTGATACCTTCAGTCATAAAAAAGCGGTAATGCAAACGCCGGTTTGGTTTGATCCGGCTATCAAATACCCGCCTTTTAAAGGAAAGCTGAAACTCTTTAAATGGCTGATTCGGTAAATGATGCGTTTTTTTGAACAACATCCATCAATGATGTGTTGCATTGTTAGTACATTTTAAAATATAGTATGACAGTAAAACAAAGTTTGTTGAAATGGATATATCCCATTACCATGCAAATAGGTAAGTGGATGCCGGATAAAAAAAATTATCTGGTCAATTTACAACAAGTGATACCGCCGGTAGATTTTTACACTTTGCACGCCATTCAATCTGATGGCTCCGTTTTCAACTTTTCATCTTTACACGGGGAAAAAGTATTACTGGTAAATACTGCCAGTAATTGCGGTTTTACGGCGCAGTATAATGCGTTACAGAAATTATATGAAACTTATAAAGACCGGTTGATCATCCTGGCATTTCCATCCAATGATTTTAAAAATCAGGAACCGGATACGGATGCCAATATTAAAAATTTTTGCAGCTTGCATTACGGAGTACAATTTCAGTTAATGCAAAAATCGGTTGTGGTAAAATCTCAGGTGCAGCATCCTGTGTTTCAATGGTTGAGTGATGCGAACAGGAATGGATGGAATAATCAGGCACCAGTTTGGAATTTTAATAAATACCTTGTGAATGAAGCAGGTATGTTAACGCACTATTTTTCTTCTTTTGTTTCGCCTTTATCTCCTAAATTTTTGGCCGCTATTAAACAGTGATGCTGTAATTGCCGCTTGCCGCATAGCGATAGGAACGTACAAGTGTGCGACGCAACAGGCGCTGCACCACGATTTGTTGCCGGTAACATAATATTATACCGGGCATTTCTCGTGATAGTTAATCAGTTCAATGGGTGTGCGCTCAAAACTGTACCCTTCATAATTCTGTTCAATTTCAGATAAGATGGCAATAATTTCTTCTGTTTCTTTTACGGTCACCAATCTGTTGCGGTACTCTTTAATGCCCGGTAAGCCTTTTAAATAATTGGCGTAGTGGCGGCGCATTTCATTAATGCCAACGATGGGACCCTTCCATTCAACCGATTTTAAAAGATGGTTTTTACAAACGTCAATCCGTTCCCGTATAGTTGGTGAAGGTAATACTGTTTGTGTTTCGAAATAATGTTTAATTTCACGAAAAATCCAGGGATAGCCAATAGCGGCGCGGCCAATCATGATGCCATCTACACCATACCTGTTTTTGTATTCAAATGCTTTTTCGGGTGAGTCAATATCGCCATTTCCAAAAATGGGAATTTTGATGCGGGGATTATTTTTTACTTTGGCAATCAGCGTCCAGTCGGCTTCTCCCTTATACATTTGTGAACGGGTGCGGCCATGAATGGCTAATGCTTTAATGCCCGCATCCTGCAAGCGTTCTGCTACTTCTTCAATATTTTTAGATTGCTCATCCCAACCCAAACGGGTTTTAACAGTTACCGGCAAATGCGTAGATTTTACAACGGATTCGGTCAGGCGTACCATTAAATCAACATCTTTTAAAACGCCGGCTCCGGCACCTTTGCTGACTACTTTTTTAACCGGGCAACCAAAGTTAATGTCAACCAAATCGGGTTGTACGGTTTCCACAATTTTAGCACTGAGCGCCATGGCTTCTTCATCGCCGCCAAAAATTTGTATGCCAATGGGGCGTTCGTAATCAAATATGTCTAATTTTCTTCTGCTTTTAATGGCATCACGAATCAATCCTTCACTCGATATAAATTCGGTGTACATTAAGTCTGCCCCATTCTCTTTACATACTGCCCTAAAAGGAGGATCGCTCACATCTTCCATAGGAGCCAGCAATAAAGGGGAGGCCGGTAAGCTGATGTTTCCTATTTTTACCATTCCATTAAAAATTAATTGGTTGGTTAACAACCAAAGCGCAAATTTACAATCTTACAGATAAATTATGGATATGATTGAAAATACAACACCGGCACATGATGGTTTTGATGCCTTTACAGCAGAAAAGCCGGTTTTACGTAGTAGTAAAATTTCTTATTTTGGGCAGTTGGCCATTTTGATTGGCTTTGCGGGAATGGGTATTGTAGTGAGTAGTGTATTGGCAGTAATTATTTGGATGATGATGACGCACCAATCGTTTACCAGCATGGCTACCGATATTTTATTACCGGCTTATGCCAATGCAGCCAAACTAATTCAGTTGGTAATGTCTTTTTGTATGTTTTTTTTGCCGGCATATTTTTTATCATTGTTATTGAGCCGCAAGCCTTTGCAATACATGCAATATAATCGTAAAATAAGTATTCGTCAGGTATATTTGGTGATTGCAATGGTATTTGCGGGTTTGTTTTTAAGTGGTGCATTAACGCAGCTCAACCAAATTATTCCCATTCCACACAAATGGGAAGTGAGTTTTAAAGCAATGGAAAAAGCATATACCGATGGCGTGAAAGGGATGGCTTCCATGAAAAATTTTGGCGATTACCTGTACACATTGTTCGTTATTGCCATTGCGCCGGCCATTTTTGAAGAAACTTTTTTCAGAGGAGGGTTACAAAATATTCTGGTAAAATGGACTAAAAATGCGGCAGTAGGCATCATTATTACCAGTATCATTTTCAGTGCAGCGCACACCAGCTATTATGGTTTTTTACCCCGTTTTGGACTGGGCATTATTTTAGGCTATATTTATTATTACGGTAAAAATATATGGCTCAATATTTTGTTGCATTTTTTGAACAATGGCTTTGCTGTTACCATGTTGTATTTTGCTACCAAAAACGGACAGTTAAAAGAAGATGCTTTGGATGATACAACTTTTCCCTGGTATATTGGCATTGCAGCCGTTATAGCGTTAGTAGCATTATTTAAGTACTTTAAGCAGGTTACACCAACGCAGCAATCATTGGTATAAACTTTTTTTATGAAGGATAAACCCTCCTGGTATTTGTTATTCAGTACACAAAATTTTCCGAAAGCCAGCATTATAAAAGGGGTTTTGGAAGAAAACAGTATTCCGGTTCAGGTGCTGAATAAATTAGACAGCAGTTACCTGATATTCGGACAAATTGAAATTTATGTGCCCATGCATTTGAAAGATGTGGCACAGCATTTATTACAACAGTCGCTTTTAAATTAATTGAACGAATTGCTATGGCATTGAACCTGCAAACATTTAAAACCCGCACACTTACCGCATTGCTTTTTGTTATGATTATGCTGTCCGGGTTACTGATTAATCAGTGGAGTTTTTTTATATTATTTACCCTTATTCATTTTGGCTGCTGGCATGAGTATCAGCAATTAATTAAAAAAATATATCCGCCCTACAATGGTATTGGGTGGGTGCATGAATATGGAGTTATGTTTTTGGGATGGTGCTTTATGGTTTGGCGTTTTCATAACCCTTTTCCATTGGGCCAGGTAACCATGTATGGTTTGGGATGGTATTTGTTTTTATTAATGGCTGTTTTTTTAATGGCCAAAGAAATTGTGTTTAAGAAGGAAATAGATCTTAAAATAATCGGGTATTCCTTTTTGGGGCTTATTTATATATCATTGAGCTGGAGTTTAATGATGGATATTCGAATTGGTTTTTGGCCTGTAGCCGGTAGTAATAACGTACAAATTTTTCCGGGGCTTGCCATTGTATTGCTATTGATTGGTACCATCTGGATCAATGATACCATGGCCTATTTGGTGGGTTCCTTTATCGGTAAAAGGCCGCTTTCTGCTATTTCTCCCCAAAAAACCTGGGAAGGTACCATTGGTGGGGCTATTATAGCCATAATTGTAGCTACTTTTCTGGGTATTCAGTTTACAGGTATTTCGCTAAACATTGCATGGGGTATTACCATTATTGCTACGGTGGCCGGAACTTTCGGCGATTTGTTGGAGAGCAAATTAAAACGAATGGCGGGTGTAAAAGACAGTGGACAAATTATGCCGGGGCATGGTGGTTTTTTAGACCGGTTCGATTCCTTGTTACTGGCTACGCCCATTGTTTGGCTTTTTTTATGGGCAATGAGTGAATTCCCTCTTTAAACTAACAGTATGAACTTTCATTTGGTGCTAACGTTAGTTAGTGTATTTTTGCAGCATGGGAAGAATTAAAACCGACACCAATAACTCTCGTAAAGAAGTAATTGTAGCCAAAGCCGCTACTTTATTCAAAGAAAAAGGTTACAAAGCAGCCAGTATGCGTGAACTGGCTGATATTGTTGGCGTAGAAGCCGCCAGCCTTTACAACCATATTAAAAGCAAAAGTGAATTATTACACGAAATATGTTTTAGTGTAGCCAATCGCTATGGGCATTTTATGGAAACAGTAGAAGCTGAAACTTGCAGTAGTATCGAAAAAATAGAAAAGATTCTCCGTTTTCATATACATGGCATGATTAATCATTTTGATGAAGTATATGTGAGCGATCGGGAATGGAAATACCTTGAAGATCCCTATCTGTCTAATTTCCAAAATCAGCGGCGTACTTATCGCAAACGTTTTGCTGCCATTATAGAATCGGGTATTCAAAAAAAAGAAATAAAGCCCATCGATGCAACTACAGCGGTGCTGATTATGTTGCATGCCATCAGCGGCATTGAAAGCTGGCACAGAAGTAAACAGCGCATTAGTGGTGATGTATTAGAAGAAAATATGATTACCATTCTGGTAGGCGGATTGAAAAATTAATGGATAGTACTCAATCAACCAGTTTCCCCAAATCATTAATTAAATCATTCGTTGTGGCACATTTTTATCCGGTAAAAGTGAATGAAGTATACCATGATACCGATACGGCTGTTGTAATTGGTTTCGATATTCCAGATGAACTGAAGGCTGCATTTGCATTTACCGCAGGTCAGTACATTAACCTCCGGACATATATCAATGAGGAAGAAGTCAGGCGATCTTATTCACTGTGTTCTGCTCCTTCCGAACAACGGTGGCGCATTGCTGTAAAATTGTTGCCGGATGGTATTTTTTCAAATTATGCATTTCATTGTTTAAAATCCGGCGATAGTATTGAACTGATGCCCCCCATGGGTAAATTTTTTACCCCTTTACATCCCGAACAGCAAAAAAAATATGTTGCATTTGCTGCAGGAAGTGGTATTACGCCCATTTTATCCATCATTACCGCTACTCTGCAAACCGAAACTAAAAGTAGCTTTACATTAGTGTATGGCAATAAAAGCCGTGCTGATATGCTATTTAAAGAAGCCTTGGAAGCACTGAAAAATAAATACATGGATCGTTTTATACTTATACCTGTTTTTAGTAGGGAAAGAGTAGAAAGTCCATTGAACGAAGGACGCATTGATGCGCCAAAATGTGCTGTTTTAGCCAAACAGGCAATTGATCTTTCTGCCAGCGAATTTTTTATTTGCGGCCCTTTTGAAATGATTACCATTGTTAAAGATTTTTTGCTGCAAAAAGGTATTGCTGAGCAACATATTCATTTTGAGCTGTTTACTGCCTTGCATGCCAAACCAAGAACTGCAGCTATTGTTTATCAGGTGAATAAAAGTGTGTCTGCCAGTAAAGTTACCTTACAGTTAGACGGGCGTAGTTTTCAATTTCCATTGGCTGCTAATGGCATGAGTATTTTAGATGCAGCCCAGCAACAGGGCGCCGATGTGCCTTATGCCTGCAAAGGTGGTGTATGTTCAACCTGTCGTGCTAAACTATTAAAAGGTAAGGTAAATATGGAGGTAAATTATGCCTTGGAGCCTGATGAAGTGGCTGCGGGTTTTATACTTACCTGCCAAAGTCATCCTGCTTCTGATGAAGTTTGGGTAGATTATGATGCTAAATAAACTAACAATTGTTAGTAAATAGCCTGTATTTTTCTTATATTTGAAATCTAAATGGTTGGTTATGGATACAACAAAATTATCAGAGCAGTTTCAGCAAAAAATAGATAAGGATATAAAAATTGAGCCGCAGGATTGGATGCCGGATGAATATCGCAAAACATTAATTCGCCAAATATCGCAACATGCTCACAGCGAAGTGGTGGGTATGTTACCCGAAGGAAATTGGATTACCCGTGCCCCATCACTCAGGCGAAAAGCCATTTTATTGGCCAAAGTGCAGGATGAAGCCGGCCATGGCCTCTATCTGTATGCTGCTGCCGAAACACTGGGTATTACTCGCGACGAAATGTATCAGCAGTTACACAGCGGCAAAGCAAAATATTCTTCCATATTTAATTATCCCACCCTCACCTGGGCCGATATGGGTGCCATTGGCTGGCTGGTAGATGGGGCTGCCATCATGA
Organism: Hydrotalea sp. AMD; assembly: GCF_004100315.1. NCBI lineage: Bacteria > Pseudomonadati > Bacteroidota > Chitinophagia > Chitinophagales > Chitinophagaceae > Hydrotalea > Hydrotalea sp. AMD. Next base: position 114,624 of record NZ_SCKY01000009.1, read on the forward strand.
ATCAGGTGCCTTTATCGCGCTGCTCTTATGGGCCTTATGCCCGTGCAATGGTAAGGGTTTGTAAGGAAGAGAGTTTTCATCAGCGGCAGGGTTTCGAAATTCTTTTAACTTTATCGAAAGGCAATGCTGCACAACGTAAAATGTGTCAGGATGCCATCAACCGTTGGTGGTGGCCTTCGTTAATGATGTTTGGGCCTTCCGATAATGATTCACCACATACTGCGCAAAGCATGCAGTGGAAAATTAAACGATTTACCAACGATGAGTTGCGCCAAAAATTTGTAGATGTATGTGCTGAACAGGTAAAGTTTTTGGGAATGACCTTGCCCGATAAAGATTTAAAATGGAATGAAGCAAAACAGCACTATGATTTTGGTGCCATTAACTGGGATGAATTTTGGAATGTGGTAAAAGGCAATGGCCCCTGTAACAAAGAAAGATTGGCAACCCGTGTACAGGCATGGGAAAATGGTGCCTGGGTTCGGGAAGCTGCTTTAGCGTATGACGAGAAAAAAGCAGCAAGGCAGTACCGTTATAATACAACACAGGTTGAAAGCAAAATGCCTGTAGGATAGTTGAATTCATCATTTTTAAAGTAACTTTTATGTTGCAGTTAATAAAAAAATATTATTATGGCGATTATGGTGAAATTGAAGGGGGTGCTGCCCCGGCCTCTAATTCCCGTGAATGGCCTTTATGGGAAGTATTCATCAGAAGCAAGCAGGGGCTCGATCATAAACATGTGGGTAGTTTACATGCTGCAGATGCTGCTATGGCAATTGAGAATGCCAGAGATGTGTATACCCGCAGAATGGAGGGCATAAGTATTTGGGTGGTTGAAAGTAAATACATTCATGCATCTAATCCCGATGAAGCGGATGCTTTGTACGATCCCGCTAACGATAAAATTTATAGGCATCCCACTTTTTATCAGCTGCCCGATGAATTGAAATATATGTAGTGCCTTGCACCGCCGGTTTTTTAAAAGAATTTTTCATGGAGTCAGATACAATTGTTATGAATGAAACAGCAATTACAGATGCATTGATTGATTGCACACTGCAATTGGCAGATGATAGCTTAATTATGGGACATCGCTGCAGCGAATGGTGTGGGCATGGCCCTGTTCTGGAACAGGATATTGCTTTAACCAATATTGCGTTGGATTATGTAGGGCAATCTCGCAACTTATACCAATATGCAGCTTTGTTATTGGAACAGTTACCCAAAGAAAAGGCACTATCGTTGGTAGATTTTGATATCATACCTGAGTATATAACAGAAGACAGCCTGGCTTATTTACGCGATGTGGGTGCTTTTAAAAATCATTTGTTGTTTGAACAGCCCAACAGTGATTGGGCCCAAACCATACTTAAAATTTTCTTTTTCAGTGTGTATCGGTTTTATCTTTTTCAACAATTACAAAATAATGCTGATGAGCGATTGGCTGCCATTGCAGAAAAATCAATAAAGGAAGTAACCTATCATTTGAAGTGGAGTAGCGAATGGGTGATTCGTTTAGGAGATGGTACTGATGAAAGTAAATTTCGTATGTTGCAGGCCATTGATGCCTTATGGCCTTTTGTGGGCGAATTGTTTGAACCTGCAGGATATGAAACTCTATGCTATCACTCAAATATGCTGACTTTTGAAAGGCTTCGTTCAGATTGGCTGAATAAAATCAATCAAATTTTCGAAACAGCAACCTTGCCACCACAATCAATTGGCTGTTGGCATCAAACCGGTGGAAAAAACGGTTATCATTCTGAACATTTGGGTTATATACTTGCTGAAATGCAATTTTTACAAAGAACTTTTCCCAATGCAATATGGTAAATGTATCCAATCATACTGAAGAAGCAATATGGCAGTTGCTGGAAACGGTAAAAGATCCCGAGGTTCCGGTGCTTTCTGTGGTTGATTTAGGTATTGTAAGAAAGGTTATCATTGAAGATGAAAACACAATTTCAATTGCTGTAACACCAACGTATAGTGGCTGTCCGGCCATGGATGTAATTCGAATGCAATTGCGAATATTGTTATTGGAAAATGGGTTTAAACAGGTAAATATTCAGCAGGTACTGTCACCTGCCTGGACTACAGACTGGATGTCTGAAAAAGGAAAGGAACAACTAAAAGCTTACGGCATTGCCCCACCGCTACCTAAACAAACAGTCTGCCATCCCGATGCTTTTCAGGAAGAAGAAGCCATTCAGTGCCCGTACTGTTTATCTTACCATACCCGTTTGGTTTCCCGATTTGGAAGCACAGCCTGTAAAGCATTGTATCAATGTTTGGATTGCAAAGAACCTTTCGATTATTTTAAATGTCATTAATCAAAAACAATGGCTGAAATTAATTTTGAAATACACAACGGTATAGCCTTTATTACACTAAACAGGCCTGAAAAGTTAAATGCTTTTAATCGATCTATGGCCTTACTGCTGCACGAAAAATTAAATGTTTGTATGGATGCATCTGTTCGCTGTGTATATATTACAGGCGCCGGTAAAGGTTTTTGTGCCGGACAGGATTTGGAAGAAGTAATGGATCCAAATGGTACTGGAATGGATAGGATTTTAAAAGAACAGTTTAATCCTATTATTACCCGATTACAAGAGTTACAAAAACCCGTTGTGGCTGCAGTGAATGGAGTTGCGGCCGGTGCCGGCGCCAATATTGCGCTGGCATGCGATATTGTTGTGGCGCATGAACAAGCATCCTTTATCCAGGCTTTTTCTAAAATAGGATTAATACCCGATAGCGGTGGCACTTTCTTTTTACCGCGTTTAATTGGCTGTCAAAAAGCAATGGCATTGATGCTTTTGGGCGATAAAGTTACTGCTGCCGATGCCTGTAATATGGGTATGATTTATAAAACATTTGCTGCCGATGTATTTGAAACAGCATCCAAACAATTAGCTCTTACCTTAGCCACCATGCCTACCCGGGCATTGGCGTATATTAAACAAGCAGTGCATTTATCTGCCGTTCAAACGCTGGAGCAGCAATTGGCATTGGAAGATCAGTTACAACAAAAAGCGGCCGCTACGAACGATTTTAAAGAAGGCGTAGCCGCTTTTATGCAAAAAAGAGTACCCAATTTTAAAGGCAATTAAATAATTCAACCATGCAAGTGCAAAGTAGTTTTGAACAGGTGGTGCAGCAAATGATGAAAGATGACCTTTTTTCACAATGGCTGGGTATTCAGGTATTGGAGGTAAAAGAAGGGTATAGTAAAATTTCAATGTTGGTAAGGCCAGAAATGATGAACGGTCTGGGTATTGTGCATGGCGGTATTGCCTTTTCGCTTGCCGATAGTGCATTTGCATTTGCCTGTAATAACCGCAACCAATTATCGGTGGCATTAGATACCTCCATTCAATTTTTGAAACCGGTGCATGTGCATGATATATTAACTGCTGAAGCTGTTGAATTACATAATGGAAAAAGTACAGGTTTGTATTTAATTAAAATTTTTAATCAAAACCAACACCTGATTGCTTTATTCAAAGGCACCTGTTTTAGAACCTCAAAAAAAATAATACCATGATTTATCGGTTTCGTCAGCATATACCCGTTATTCATCCTTCTGCATGGGTGCATCCACAGGCAGCCGTAACCGGAAATGTAATGATAGGCAGTGATGTGTATATAGGACCGGGCGCCGCCATTCGGGGCGATTGGGGTAAAATAATCATTGAAGATGGTTGCAATGTGCAGGAAAACTGTACCATACACATGTTTCCCGGTGTAACGGTTGTTTTAAAACAGGGTGCCCACATTGGGCATGGAGCCATTATTCATGGTGCTACTATTGGCGCCAATTGTTTAGTAGGTATGAATGCAGTGATAATGGATAATGTTGTATTGGGTGATGAATGTATTGTTGGGGCATTATCATTCATCAAAGCAGATACTGCATTTGAACGCCGAAGTTTAATTTTTGGCAATCCTGCCAAAAAAATAAAAGAGGTGAGTGATGATATGATGCAATGGAAAACGGAAGGCACAAAATTGTACCAATCACTACCCGCACAAATGCGGGAGCATTGGGCAACTTGTGAAGCCATTACTGAAATTCCGGTTCAGGTTGGAGAACAGGATCGTTCCATTGCTTACAAAACATGGAATGAATCAAAACCCAATCAGTAAATACATTGCCGTACCTTTGTATTTCAATCATGCTGTTATATTGTGTCTGAAAAAAACAATTTCATAGATTATATCCGGGTTTTTTGTCGCAGTGGTCATGGTGGTGCCGGTGCCAAACATTTCATGCGCAATAAATTAACTGCAAAAGGTGGCCCTGATGGTGGCGATGGTGGTCGCGGTGGTCATATCATATTACGTGGTAATGCCAATTTATGGACGTTACTGCATTTGCGTTATTACAAAAATGTGCTGGCAGAGAATGGTGAACCGGGATCAAAAAATAATTGTACCGGACATGACGGTGCGGATATTATTCTTGAAGTGCCTCTGGGAACCATTGCAAAAGATGAATTGACCGGTAAAATTGAAGCTGAAATTTTAGAAGATAAGCAGGAAGTAATTTGGTTGAAAGGGGGTAGAGGCGGTTTAGGGAATGCCAATTTTGCTACACCTACCAATCAGGTCCCGGAGTATGCCCAACCCGGCGAACCGGGAACGGAGGGCTGGAAATATTTAGAATTGAAAGTGTTGGCCGATGTGGGTTTGGTGGGATTTCCCAATGCAGGAAAATCTACTTTATTAAGTATAATTACTGCTGCAAAACCTAAAATTGCCGATTATGCTTTTACCACCTTAATTCCGCAATTAGGAATGGTGGAATATCGGGATGGCAAAAGTTTTTGTATTGCCGATTTGCCTGGTATTATAGAAGGCGCTGCCGAAGGCAAAGGTTTAGGGCATCGTTTTTTACGGCATATTGAACGCAATTCGGTATTGCTTTTTTTAATACCTGCCGACAGTAATGACCATGTAGCGGAGTTTAAAGTTTTATTGGAAGAATTAACCGCTTACAATCCTGAAATGCTGCAAAAAGATTTTATGATTGCTATTAGTAAAGCCGATATGCTGGATGAAGAATTAAAAGAAGCCATCCAACAACAATTACCATCCCATATACCTCACCTGTTTATATCCTCTGTAACCGGTCAGGGTTTAATGGCCTTAAAAGATGCGCTCTGGCAAATGTTGAACAAGCCTCTTTCAGCATAAACAATTCGTTTTTGCCGGATACTTTTAAATGTATATTTATTTATTATATGTATTATTTTTGGTGAAATATTATTAAAAATACAAACGATCGTTAGTGTTTTGTTTGGTAACAATTCGTTAATGTGACAATTTTTTGTGTATTGGGTTACCTTTTTTCTATTTTTGTATTAATAGTTGAAATGAAGTAGGCCTTACTGATTTTTTCTTCAACGCACCGCTTGCCTACTATGAAATACACCATCTGGTTGGTTGTCAAATGAAATCAAGTTTTTTTAATTAAAAAAGATGCTTCGGCATCGGCGGGAAATTATTATTTCATTTAAAACCAAAAAACATGAAAAAAGTAGCATTAAACAAAGTAGCCAACAAATTTTTTGCAGGTAGTTTAGTAGCAGCAGCATTATTTTTATCAGTACATGCACATGCAGCCAACAACATTACCAAAGCAGAAAACGACAACAACAAAGTTCAAATTAAATATACCGGTAGTAATGATGAGTATTTAAATTTTACTGTATCATATTCCAATCCAACTGGTAACAAATTTGATTTAACTTTTTATGATGAAAGTGGCGATGTAATTTATTCTAACACTTTTAAAGATCAGAATTTTGTAAAACGTTTCAGCGTTCCAAAATCTGCTTATCAAAAGTTAACGGTGGTGGTTAGCAATGCCAATGGTGTTGACCAAAAGAAATTTGATATTGCTATTCGTACCAAACAAGTGGATGATGTAAAAATCAGCCAACTGTAATAGTGTAAATTAAAAATTTTGTAAAAAGAAAAAGCTATTGCAAACAAATGTTGCAATAGCTTTTTTGATGGGTTGCAATGCTTTTTAGCTAAATAAATATTCCAGATCTTCTCTGCTCAGTGATTTTACAAAGCCTTCATCATCTGTTATTAAATCTCTTGCAAGGGCTCTTTTTCTTTCCTGAAGGTTTAAAATTTTATCTTCTACCGTATCAGTACAGATCATGCGATAAGCAAAAATATTTTTGGTTTGTCCAATGCGGTGTGTTCTGTCAATGGCTTGTTGTTCTACTGCCGGGTTCCACCATGGGTCAACAATATACACATAATCGGCAGCGGTTAAATTTAAACCAACGCCACCGGCTTTCAGTGAAATAAGAAATACCCTGCAACTTTCTTCATTTTGAAAACGTTCAATGGCTTTTTGCCTGCCTTCTGCCGATGTGCTGCCATCAAAATATTCATAATCAATACCCAGTTCATTTAATTTTTCTTTGATGAGTGCCAGCATACCCAAAAACTGTGAAAATATTAATGCCTTATGGTTACTGATGTTTTCAGTAATTTCTCTGCCCAATTCTTCCAGTTTAACCGAAACATTCGGGTACTTTTCATCTTCTTTAATAATGGCCGGGCTATCGCAAATTTGCCGTAGTTTCATTAAGCCCTGCAGAATGGTTAACTGCGATTTTTGAACGCCTTGTGTATCTACCACACCCAGAATTTTTTCACGAAAATCATTTCTGTATGCATCGTAAATTTTTCGTTGTTCTGCACCCATTTCGCAAAATAAAACCATCTCCTGTTTTTCGGGTAGATCCTGCGCCACCTGTTCTTTGGTTCTTCTTAAAATAAATGGGTATAATAATTTTCGAAGATGTTCTTTCTGTTCTTTTTCATTAAACTTATCGATGGGTATGGCAAATTCCTGTTTAAAAAATTCAACCGTACCCAACATGCCCGGATTTAAAAAATTCATCTGTGCAAAAATGTCGAATGTGTTGTTTTGAAGCGGTGTACCACTTAAGCATAGTCTGTTTTTCGCCTTCAGTAAACAGGCTGCTTTTGTTACTTTGCTGGAAGGGTTTTTAATTGCCTGACTTTCATCCAATACCACATAATCGAAAGGTATTTCTATAAATTGTTTAATGTCGCTACGTAAAGTGCCATACGTTGTAATGATTACATCGTAATTGGTATTGGTTAATGATTCTTTTTCTCTGGCTCCGCCATGATGCACGTAATGTGATAATTCAGGCGTAAATTTTTTAATTTCATTTTGCCAGTTAAACATCAGCGTAGTAGGACAAACCACTAAGGTTCTTAAATGGCCTTGTTCTTTTTTGATATGATACATAAATGCCAATGCCTGAATGGTTTTACCCAAACCCATATCATCTGCTAAAATTCCACCCCATTGTACTTCGCGTAAGTAATTTAGCCATTGAAACCCACTTTCCTGATAAGGCCTTAAAACACTTTGTAAGTGTGCCGGAGCAGGTGTAGGCTGAATGGCATGATTATCTTTTAATTTTTCATATTTTTTTTCTAATTGAATAACTAATTCTTCGTCGTTACGCTGCGCATATAGTTCTTCTATTATACCAAAATGATACTTGCTTAGCTTCATGTTGATGTTCTTTCCTTCACCAATTCTAAAAAGCAGCGCATATTTTTTTAGCCATTCTTCGGGTAAAATTCCCAAAGTGCCGTCGGCAAGTTGTACAAACTGTTGTTTGTTTGCCAATGCTTTTTTTACATCTGCTACAGTAATTTTTTGTTCGCCAAACTGAATTTCTACTTTGGCATCAAACCAATCTGTATGTGAACTGATGAAAATTTTGGTAGAAGGTTTTGCGGTATTGAACCTGAATTTTTTCAGGCTTTCAAAACCATAAATAGGTGTTGCCCTATCTTTTAAAGTATCTATAAAAAGAAAGAACCAATTGTTTTTAAGTACATCAACTCCCTTTAACGCCAATGCAGTTCCGCTATCAGATTGTAAGAAATGGGAATGGAGTTTTTGTATTTCCTGAATAAATGATTGCTCTGCTTCTGTATTGCGATAAATCATTAAAATTGTATCGCCCTGAGGTATAATTATTTTTTCATTATCGCCTGGTTGTATCTGGTAACCCTGGTAAGTGAATATGGGTTGAAACAATAAGTAATCGCCCTTTTCTTTTAGCAGAACGCCTGTTTCGGGTTTACTGTCTCTTACTTCTTTTTTGCGAATATTTCCAAATTGTATGTTGTATTGTTTAGAAAGCGGAATGATGAATTGCTCTAATTTATTTTTCCATTCTTCTGCTGCAATCACAATTTGCCCATCCGGCAAAAATTGTTCAATCAATAAAATATCTTCCGGTCGTTCCCAGTTATAAAATCTGCCATTATTTAAAAATATAAATGGGGTATTTATTTCGTTTTCATTTACACTAATTCTGCCAACAGGTAATTTGGCATAACATTCTATAATGTATTGATTATCTTTTTGCTGAATAAAAAATTCAGGTACAAGTGTTTGCTGTTCAAATTCAGCCGGTTCAATATTTGCGGTAGTAAAATTTTTTCCGGCGGGTAAATAGAAAGTAAAATTACTCTCGGCCAGTTCAACAAATAATTTTTTGAATTTAGGGTGCAGGTATTCGTTAATCAGATGTTTGGTTTCTTCCGGCAATTCATCGCCATGTTGCTGAATAATATTATCCCAAATGCCGCTGAATGGTGAGTTTCTGGTTAAATATCTGCTTACTTCTGTTGGTAATAATTTACGTAATTGTTGTACTAAAATTTTATCCTCTTCATTAAAAACTTCCGTATTAACAAATTTATTTAAATCAACTTTTTCAATTTTACCGGTGTATTTGCTAAAGTCTTCATCAATTTCTCCTTGTATGGCATCTACTTGTATGTATGGGTATTGTGGTTGATTTAATATAATAATGGTACCCAACTTCTGTTGTATTTTGCCGATAATGGTATTGGTTTCCTGAACTGCCTGTTCGGCAACATGATTTTGTTGCTGGTTTCTTTCTGCAAGATATGCAGGCTGAGGTACCAATTCGGTATGTGTATTTTGGGTAATGCGTTTAATAGATGGATCTAATACTTTTAAAAATGGCTTTCCATTGGTATAAGTAAACTCAAATTTGCCGGATAAGTCATCAGTTAATGCATAGCCATAGAGTGATAATAGTTTATTTTTTTCATTGTCCCAATTTCTGATGGAATCAAAATAATTGGGGCCATAATTATTGAGTAATTGAAGCAGTACAATGGTTTTATGAACACATAAAGGGTGATGTGTATCACTGTTACAATTACATCCTGTATCAAAATTGCGTTCTTCATTTTTTTGCAGAAAAATGGTGAACTTTTGTTGATCAATGAATAGTTCGGCAACTACTTTTTCATCTTTTGCTTCAATAATATTGGCAGTATTGGAACGAACAAAATTTTCCGCAAAAAAATAGTTCTCCTGGCCGGCGAGCATGCGGATAAGCTTTACGTCTAAAACTTTCATTTTAACAACCGTATGCTTTTGGTCGTAACTAATGTCTTTTTCGCCCAATAAATTTTTATCAATCATTTCCTGCAACTGGAATAATGCACCGGCTTTGTGCCTGCAAATTTCAGTTAAGTTATAAGGACAGGTACAACGAAGCGAAAGTGTTTTAGGATCTTTATAATGTTGAATATAAACTTTGTAAAAAGTACCGTAGGTATCGTCTTTTACCCTGAAAACAACGCTGTTCATTAAAGCATCATGTTCAATCAGTTCTACGTTGCCGGATGCATGTATTTTTTTTCCACGGCGAATGACTTCTTCGGCTCCGTTATTATAAATATGCTTAATTAAATAGGGTAATGCCATAATTCCTGAACACTGCTAATATGAATAATTTGCTTTTCAAGGATGCCTTTTTTTACTGAAAAGTGCAATTTGCAAATTTACGGCTTTGTTGCGTAGCAGGTGTCAAAAATTTTGATTATTATATGAAATGTTTGTTAACTCACTGGCTTAGCTTTCTATTAAAAACCTTAATGCATGGCCAATAATGCACCATTTTTATACAGTGGTAAAACATTGGCTACATTTGGAGTTACACAATATTCTAAATCTTTTTCCAGACCATATGCCGATAGGCGATGCCAGTGTGTTGTTTTTCGGATAAATGTGTGCATATTATCTTGATGCAAGGTATACATTTCCTGTGCCATGAGCGATGCATCACAATGAATTTTAAAATGATTGGTCACTTTGTTTACAACAGCCCCTGCAAATAGGGTATCTTCTAAATTAAATTTATCTTTCCAGGCTGAGCATCCTAAAATAACATTCTTTTTTTGTTGCATTAAAAATTCTGTTACTGCAGCAAGATTTGGAAAAGAACCTGTTATAATTTCTGCAGCACCATTGTTTAATGCCATGTGTAACAAGCGGGTACCGTTAGTAGTTGTTAATACCAATGTTTTACCCTCAATAAAAGATTTAGGATAATCACCGGGTGAATTACCATATTGTAATCCTTGAATTACTTTTCCATCCCGTTCGCCGGCGGTAATACTGTTTGGCGTGGCTTTCCCAATTGATATGCAATTTTCAACACTATCAACCGGAATAATTTTTTCCGCTCCATTGTATAAAGCAGTAGCAATAGTTGAAGTGGCTCTGAACACATCTATTATCACTACAATCGTATTGCTTAAATCATATAAATGTAAAAGTGCAGGCGATAAAACAGTATGCAAAACCGGTTGCTTCATTGATGATAATTTAAAATATGCGTTGCCGTTTAATGGCGAATGAGCAGGCATAAAAAAAATAATGAATGCCTAAACATGTACAAATATACTGGCTGTATTTGAATGTTAAGGGCAGTGATGAATGCTTATTTTCTGTATTCAATTTTTACTTTCACCACACCACTTCGCAACATATCTAAACTTTTGGCTGCATTCTTACTTAAATCAATAATTCTTCCTTTTACAAACGGCCCTCTGTCATTAATACGCACAATCACCGATTTTTGATTGGCTAAATTAATAACTCTTACCTGGGTACCAAAAGGTAAATGCTTATGTGCTGCCGTAAAAGCAGATTGATGAAAAGCTTCGCCGCTGGCAGTTTTTCTTCCTTCAAATTTATCGGCATAATAAGAGGCGTAGCCCATTTCTGTGTGTATCCTTCCACTTCCTGCTAAAGTATTTTCCGGAATTGTTTTTCTATGACAGGCAACTGCCAGTATGCAAAGCAAAAGAATAATGCTTTTTTGAGGCAACAATTTGTTTAAGTTCATTTTTCGGAAGAATATCATCATGTATTTTATTTTGTAAACGATGGGATGGGTGCAATATATTAAAAAAAACAGGCAACAAAATTTGTTGCCTGTAAACAATGCTTTATTAAAAATTTATCAGGATAAAAAGGGCATTTTTACAATTTGTGCTTTCACTAAACTATTCCTGATTTCTATAAAAATAAAATTGCCCAATGCGGCATTTGCTGTATTTACATAGCCCATTCCAATTCCTTTGTTCAATGAAGGGGCTTGTGTACCACTGGTAACATGGCCAATGGTTTCGCCCTGTTCATTTCTTATCAGGTAATGATGGCGTGGAATACCCCGGTCAATCATTTCAAATCCAACTAATTTTTTTTGTATGCCATTTTGTTTTTGTTCCTGTAAAATAGATTTGGCAGTGAACTCTTTGGTAAATTTTGTAATCCATCCTAAACCAGCTTCTAATGGGGTAGTGGTATCATTAATATCATTACCATACAGGCAATAACCCATTTCCAAACGTAAAGTATCTCTGGCGCCGAGCCCTATTGGTTTTAATCCCTGTGGTGTTCCGGTTTGCATGATGGCATTCCAAATGGTTGCTGCTGAACCATTGCTGTCTTCAAAATAAATTTCAACTCCGCCTGCACCCGTATAACCGGTGGCACTAATTAAAACATTTTCAATACCTGCAAATGTTGTTTTGATAAAAGTATAATAAGACAGGTTCAAAATATCTGCATCCGCTAATGGTTGTAAAATTTTGGTGGCATTGGGGCCTTGTATGGCCAGTAAGCAGGTTTTATCGCTAATGTTGTGCATTTCGGCACCAAAAGTTTCATTATTTTGACGAATCCAGTTCCAGTCTTTTTCTATGTTGGCTGCATTTACAACCAGCATATACGAATGGTTTTCATCTAAGCAATACACAATTAAATCATCTACAATACCTCCGTTTGTATTGGTTAGACAACTGTATTGCGCTTTACCTTTTGTTAATTTTGAAGCATCATTGGTGGTGATTTGTTGAATGAGTGGTAATGCCTGTGGGCCTTTCAGAATAAATTCGCCCATATGGCTTACATCAAAAATACCTGCATTGTTTCTTACAGTTTGGTGTTCATCGTTAATGCCACTGTAACTAATGGGCATGTTGTATCCGGCAAATTCTGCCATTTTAGCGCCTAACGCTATGTGGTACTGGGTAAAAGCTGTGTTCTTCATGTATGCATTTTGTTGGTAACAAAAATAAGTGAAGTAACAATGGTGTAAAAAAATAATTGCATACATGTATTAAATGATATATACAAAGTGCCTCTACCGTGAACGGCAGTGGCACAGAGGTATTCCCAACTTCAACCTATTTTAAATCGCGAATCGCGTTCTTATTAAGTCTGTTACATTTTGTTGCAGAATATCAATCGAGTCGTTGGTATTAGCGGTAACCTTTGTTTTTTTGGGTGCTTCGGGCTGGTAGTGATAGCGGTTGCTGTCTTTGCTGTCCGGTTGGTTCAATTCTTTTTTTAAATCTTCCGATTCTTTTTGTAATTGCTCTAATCGTTGTTGCAGTTCTTTTTTGCTTTCTTGCAGGTTGGTATCATTACTGTCATTATCATTTGAAACATCGTCTAAATCTTTTAACCCATTTTTAGTCATTAAATAAGTTACATTTGATTTCCAGTTGAATGCTCCATTGTCATTCCAACCCCAGTTCCAATTATCATCAAACCCAAGCGAAATATTGTCTGTACCATCATCCCAATTGTTTTTGCTGGTAATTTTTATTTTTTTCCCTACCGGTACAGCTATGGTAACAATTAAATGTTGGTTTCTGAATTTATTGTTTTGGTTAATAGCAATGCCATTGTTAAACCGGATAGTAGAATCGTTTTGTGTAAGCTGAAAAGTAATGGCATCTGCATTTACATTGGCTACAGTTCTGGATGAACCATTGGCTAATTTTACAGCAGTGATGTAAAAACTGTCGGTAGCTGATTGTATAATACGAATATTGATATTTCTTACAAATACACTATCTTCATCTATACTAGTAAAAGGTTCTAATCTAAACCAGCGGTTATTGTTATAGTAAAATTTATTTTCATTCCCGCGAATAATTTCTAAATAGCCTTTAGATGGTTGTTGAATGCTGATGTTTTGTTCAATGGGGTTATTGCGGTATCTGAAATCATTGCGCAATGAAACCATTAATCCAATAAAGCAAAACAATCCAATTAACCAAAGTGCCGTAAAACTATAGCGGATAATGTTTTTGTTGCCTTTTACATTGGCTATTTTTCTAATAATAAAAGTAACAATACCAATTACCGGCACCCAAATAAAGAACAGCAATGTACCCCAGGCAAAAATGCTTTGCCAACCACTTTCTAATATGTAATTTTTTAATGGCATTAATCCGGTAAACACTACACCCAACGCAAATAATGCAGCTACAATAGCAAATACTACCACACCAATAATGAAGTAGGCAAATATTTTAAACAACAATACAATTACATCACCCAATCCTCTACCTGTTTTGCGTGCTACGTTAGTTGCTTCTGTACCCATTTCTGTACTCTTTTCGTTAAAGCTTTTGCCAAATTCCTGTGCTTTATTTTTAATATCGTTTCCCATTTTTTCAGCACGTTCTTTAAAGCCTTCCATATCGCTCTGAATGGTATTTTTAATACTTTCTACATCTACCTTTTCGCCGCGTAGTTCTAATTTTTCAGCAGCCGTTTTTGCTTCGGGTAATACTATCCAGAATATAATATAAATTACCAATGCACCCGGGCTGAATGAAAAATTTACAAAACTTGGAAAATCAAATAATCCCCAATGCCAGTGCCTGAAAGCAAATGATATAAAAGGCAGTATGAATAGTGTCCTTGGTATCCAAACATTGATGCCAAAATATTTTGATAAGCCACTGCACACACCTGCAATCATTTTATCATCCGGATCGCGGTATAATTTTTTGCGTTGTGCGCCAATCATTTTGGAAGCAGTACTGGGTACTGCAATCCATAAAACCAAATAGGGAATGAAGGTTACACCAATAAAAATGGCAGTAAGAATACGAATAATTAGGGGGTCAATATTTAGGTAGTTGGCAATGCCACTACACACACCGCCCAAAATTTTATTGTTTTCATCGCGAAATAAACGATTGCCGGAAGTTGAGCTGCTGCCGGTATTGTTTCTTTTGTTTTCTGCAGTGGTTTGTTCTGCACTGTTTACGCCTTCTGCATCAAAATCCTGTGGCCTTCCCATACTATTTAATACAGATTCTACATCTGCATCTGTAATACAGGTATTGCCTTTTTGAAGCACTTCTGCAAATAGTTCTGCAATTCTTCCTTCTATGTCATTAATAATTTCATCACGCCCTTCTTCATTAGCAAAATATACACGCAGGCTGTCTATATATTGCTGTAAATTGTCATAGGCAGATTCTTCAATGGGAACAACTCTTCCCTGAAAATTAATGTTGATTACCTTTTTCATGGTTAAATGTTTTGTTTGCCGAATAAAATGGGTGCCGACATGGTATGGCCGTTTCCATCATTCCATTCAGAAAGTTGGTTAAGGTTGGTCTGTTTCGTTGTTTTGGTTTTTAGGCTTAGTTAAGGCATGAACGGCATCGGCCAGTTCGTTCCAGGTATCTTTTAATTCTTCATAAAACGCCAAACCTTTATCCGTCATCATAAAGTATTTCCTCGGTGGTCCACTACTACTTTCTACCCATCTGTAACTAAGCAGGCCTGCATTTTTTAAACGGGTAAGTAATGGGTACAATGTTCCTTCTAAAATGTTTAAGTTGGCGGCTTTCATTTGTGCAACAATATCGCTCGGATACACTTCGCCCTGGCGAATGACTGATAAGATGCAAAACTCCAATACCCCTTTACGCATCTGGCTTTGTGTGTTTTGAATGTCCATACTTTTCGGAGTTTTAATGTTTGCTTTTTTTAAAGCATTTGTTTTTCAATTCTTTTGGTATCAGTGGGTCGGTTTTTAAAACCATCTGTTAAAATGTCAAATACCTTCTCTGTACCCTAACTCTTTTCATTCTGTGAATATTCCACAAATTGGCTGCACTTAATACCGGTTTAGCGGTTTTTAAAATTGTTGCAGTGGCAACAGTTTCTTTTGTTTCGGCGGTTAATTGTGCTACTTCTACTTGGGTTAAGTTAGCGAACAATTGTTTTTGTTGTGTTTTCATTTTTTTATGTTTTAATGGTTTTTGTCTCATTGACAACACAAAGATGCAATTTTATTTGGTACTATGCAACACATAGTACCAAGTTTATTTTAGTAATAGGCTGACTAAGGAATTCTATGATTATCTCAAATAAATGATTATCAATCATTTATGTAAAAATTCATGATTTTTTTCTTCGACTGATTAGGATGAACGGTAAAATAAAGTGATGAAAACAGCCTTAGAAATAGAAAACAAGCCGGTATTTAATTTTTTTCCATCCATAATATAATAGCTTAAAAAATGCCTTTAGCTTAGAAAAAATGGCAGATATAAATGGCAGATATAAAAACACCCGCTAAACCCGTTGCAAAATTTTAATCAGTTGCATCAGGAAAATATATTAAAAAGATATATATTGTAGAATTGAGTATATGATACCTGCCTGAGGATTCAGTTTTGAAAAAAAATCATTAATAATCATATGAAATTTTTTAAAAATTTTAAAGTGGGAAGAAAATTTATTTCTTACCTGTTACTTTCTGCAATTAGTTTTCAATCTTTAACGGCACAACCAACCGGTAACCAGGGTTATGCAGTTTATAACCTGTTAAACGGTTATAATAATGAAACGATTGATTTTTGGTTTACAGATAATATTTATATTTATAAATTTCGAATACAGGACTTTAGAGAAAGCAGTGATTATAAAAATATGATTAAAACAATGTCAAAAAAAGATTCCTTAGCTTTTGAAAATGTTGTAAACAATATTAATAAAAAAAATAAAGAACTACCTACCAAATACATATTTGGTGCTTTAAATAAAAACTTTACGATGCAAAAAGAATTGAGAAAGAATTTAACGGAACTCTGTGTTATTGACACATTACAGTTTATAAAATGGGAAGTATTACCAGACACGCTAACTATCAATGGCCTGTTGTGTCGAAAAGCAAATGGCTATTTTGGTAGTATGAAATACATTGCCTGGTTTGCGCCATCTATACCTGTTTCGGTTGCGCCTATGCAATTAAGAGGGTTACCCGGATTGCTGGTAAAATTAAATAACCTGAATACCCATGCCCAGGTAATGATGACCTATTTGGAGTGGCCTTCAAGAATTATGATCAATGCAACCTCTTGTGCGATTGCTACAGCAATTGGAAGAGCCGAATTTATTGCTCAAGAGAAAGTTGCAAAAGAACAAAAGGATAAGCAAATACGCAACGCTAAAACGGTAAGTGATTTATTAAATTCAATTGAACACGAATAGTTAAAGTAATTTTATACGGGCTTCCCCTTTTTAATAACATAAAAAAATTAGAAAATTTCTTTTAAAAGCTATTGAACAAAGTGAAGCGAAGGCGTAGCCGAAGCGTAAAGAAACTCTATAGCTTGTTCTTTTTTTTCCGATATACCCTTGGTAGTAACCTGATTATCATAGCCCCTCATACACAATGGCTGCACCCTGACCAACCCCCACGCACATGGTAGCCAATCCATATTTCGCTTTTCGCTTTTTCATTTCATGTAACAATGTGGTTGAAATACGGGCACCACTACATCCCAAAGGATGGCCTAATGCAATGGCACCGCCATTTACATTTATTTTAGCAGGATCCAGTGATAAATCGCGCAGGCAGGCAATACTCTGGCTGGCAAAAGCTTCATTCAATTCTATTAAATCCAATTCACTGGCCTGCAAGCCGGCTCTTTGCAAGGCTTTACGGCTGGCGGGTACCGGTCCTATACCCATAATGGCAGGGTCTACCCCGGCAGTTCCCATACTTACTACCCTGGCCATGGGTTGTAAGTGGAATAAACGTACGGCTTCTTCGCTGGCTAATAATAAGGCCGAAGCACCATCATTAATGCCGCTTGAATTACCGGCAGTAACTGTTCCATCTTTGGCAAAAGCAGCTTTTAATCCGGCTAATTTTTCCAAACTCGTTGGGCGTGGATGTTCATCTTCGGCAAAAACAGTTGGCGTTTTGTTTTCGGTAATTTCAACCGGAATCATTTCATCTTTCCATTTACCTTCAGCCAGTGCAGCTGCATATTTTTGTTGTGAGCCCCATGCAAAAGCATCTTGTTCCTCACGACTTATTTTCCATTTTTTGGCCACATTTTCGGCAGTTTCACCCATATTGTAGGGATGATATAAAGCTGCCAACTTTTTATTGGTAAAGCGCCAGCCAATAGTGGTATCGTAAGTTTCGGTTTTACGGCTCCAGGCACCATCGCTCTTGGCAGTTACAAATGGCGCTCTGGTCATGCTTTCCACGCCACCGGCTATATACAGCATCCCATCGCCACAGGCAATGGCCCTTGATGCATCCATAATGGCTTGTAAACCACTGGCACATAAGCGGTTTACGGTATTGCCACCCACGGTAATCGGTAACCCTGCTAACAAAGCTGCCATCCGGGCTACATTTCGATTGTCTTCTCCCGCCTGATTGGCAGCACCGGCAATTACATCTTCAATCAAATTCACATCTATATTCGGATTGCGTTGGATTAGTGCAGTGATCATCAATGCCAGTAAATCATCGGGCCGCATGGTGCTTAATTTGCCGCCATAACGGCCAATAGGGGTGCGTACAGCATCAATTATATAAACCGCTTTCATATATAAATTATTTTTTATGAAGTATCATCAAATAAATGTGTTGCAAAGGAAAACAAATCACATTATCTGGCAAAATATACCTCTTGGCGCTTCTGTACTTATCTTTGCCGCATGAATCAATTACCGAATATACGTGCGTTGAGTAACGAACAGTTAGCTGGGTTTATGGAAAGCATTGGCGAAAAAAAATTCAGAATACAACAAATACAGGAATGGCTTTGGCTAAAACATGCCTCCGGGTTTGATGATATGACCAATTTAAGTAAGGTACTTCGGCAACAACTATCCGAACATTTTTCACTGCCCGCATTAACCATCGATACTACACAAAACAGCGCCGATGGTACCGTTAAAACCCGTTTTACTACCTTCGATGGGCATAAAATAGAAGGCGTTTTAATTCCTACCGATGAAAGAAAAACCGCTTGTGTTTCCTCGCAAATAGGATGCAGTTTAAGTTGCAAATTTTGCGCTACCGGTTATATGAATAGAAAGCGAAATTTGAATTTCGATGAAATTTATGACCAGGTCATGCTCATTAACCAACAAAGTGAAGCCTTGTACCAAAAAAAGTTAACCAATATTGTGTTTATGGGCATGGGCGAACCCTTGTTGAATTATAATAATGTGTTAAAAGCCATTGATCGCATTACAGCAGAAGATGGCATACACATGAGTGCCCGCCGCATTACTGTTTCAACTGCCGGGGTGGCCAAACAAATTAAAAAGTTGGGAGATGATGGCGTGAAATTTAAACTGGCGCTGTCCTTACATGCGCCCACCGATACCAAACGCAATGAAATTATGCCCATTAATGAAACCAATAACCTGAAGGCATTGGTGGAAGCACTCAATTATTTTTATGCCAAAACAAAAAATGAAATCACTTTTGAATATATTTTATTTAAAAACTTTAATGACTCACAAAAAGATGCGGAAGATTTGATTAAATTATATCGCCAGGTTCCTGCCGATTTGGTGAATATTATTGAATACAACCCCATTGATGCATTTGCTTTTCAAAAACCGGATGAAGAAGGAATGGAACGGTTTATGCAACATCTGGAAAAAAACAGGGTAAATGCCCGTTTGCGTAGAAGCAGAGGGAAAGATATTGATGCCGCCTGTGGCCAATTGGCCAATAAAGGCAAATAAAATTATTGATTAGTCCTTATTAAATCGTTAAGAATGGCAGCTCTTACATTTTGGGCTGTTTTTTTCATTATATTCATGCCTGAATAAACCTATATGCTATTTGTATTCCAAACGCTAAAATATAAGCATAATAATGAACATTAATATTTAAGTTCCTTGGTAATACAATAAAAATCAAAACATGAGCACATGAAAAAAATTTGGAGTGTACTTTCGGTAGCCTTATTGTTAAGTTTTGGTGCAATGGCCCAACCTTATCATTTCAAAGGCAAAAGCAGGCATCGCCATGCATGGCATAAACACATTAAAAAGTACAATAAAAAGCATTTGTAACGCCGGGTGCAAATGCCTGTACACTGCTTTAATGCCTTACCGTACATTAATTTACATACTTTTGCGCTGCCTGTTGTAAAACAGTAAATAGCAAAATATGGCAAAAGCATTTGAAAAGTTTATGGATAGCAGCCCAAAGGGTGCTAAGAAAAAAGAAGCTATCCGTCAGGAAAAAAGAAAAGCCAAAGCTGCTTCCCGGGCAGAAGGTGAAGCATTCCGGAAAAAAAAATGGGAAAAAAAACATGGTATTGCTACTGCAGCACCTGCCCCACCATCCCGATCAAAAAAATTTGATAAAACCGCACTTAGCCCTGAAAAAGAGGTGCGTCAGTCCTCTAAATCATTTCCCGATTCCTCAAAGCAAAAAGCAACTGCACCCGTTATTACGGTAGCTGCCGATCCCCTTGCGCCTATGCCACTAAATAAGTTTTTAGCGCATGCCGGTATTTGTGGAAGGAGAGAAGCGGCTGAATTAATTAAAGCCGGACAGGTTACAGTAAATGGCGATACCATTTTTGAACCCGGCTATAAAGTGTTGGGGAATGAAGATGTGAAATGGAAAGGTAAACGTATTTTTCTTCAGAAGAATCTGGTATACATACTGCTCAATAAACCGAAAGACTATATAACCACTGCCAAAGATCCGGAGGGCCGTAAAACGGTATTGGATTTGGTGAAAGATGCTGCCAAACAAAGGGTATATCCGGTAGGCAGGTTAGACAGAAATACAACCGGTGTTTTATTGCTCACCAACGATGGAGCATTGGCGCAAAAATTAACGCATCCTTCCTTTCAGGTGAAGAAAATTTATGAGGTTAAATTAGATAAACCTGTTGCCAAAAAAGATTTGGAAGCCTTACTCACGGGCTTTCATTTGGAAGATGGATTTATTCAGGCCGATAGCGCTGCTTATGCCGATGCAAAAGATAAATCGGTAATTGGTATTGAAATTCACAGTGGCCGTAACCGCATTGTACGCCGTATGTTTGAACATTTGGGCTATGATGTGCGTGGGTTAGACAGAGTTTTGTTTGCCGGACTTACCAAAAAAAATATAGACCGGGGCACCTGGCGTTTTTTAAACGAAAAAGAAATCAGAAACTTAAAGTTTATGAACGGTTCCGGATTTGTGAAAGATAAAAATCATGCTTAAGTTCAGTTGCAATTATGATGAAATTGGATATTATTCTTGAAAACGAACAATTCATTGCCATACACAAACCATCGGGTTTATTAAGTATTCCCGACCGAATAGGAAAGGAGCTGAGTTTAAAAGATATATTGAAAGAAAAATATGGCAATATCTACACCGTTCACCGGTTAGATAAAGATACCAGTGGGGTGATTGTTTTTGCCAAAGATGAAGCCACCCACCGCACGCTCTCTCAAATGTTTGAAGCAAGGGAAGTGAACAAAATATACCATGGCCTGGTATATGGCGTTCCGGTGCATACAACAGGCACCATTAATGTACCCATATTTGCACATCCCGGCAAAAATGGTTTAATGGTAACAGACAACAAGGGTAAACCTGCTATTACTGATTATGCATTGGTAGAAAATTTTGGAAAATATGCCTGGATGCAATTTCAAATTCATACCGGTCGCACCCACCAAATCAGGTTGCACATGAAGTATATTGGGCATAGTATTGTTTGCGATGCTTTATATGGCAATCCTGCACCATTGCTGCTTTCTTCCATTAAGCGCAATTTTAAGTTAGCAAAACAGGCAGAGGAAGAAAAACCTTTGTTACAACGTTTGGCATTACATGCTTCTGGATTATCTTTTAAATGGAACAATGAAACATTCCAATTAGAAGCTCCCATCCCTAAGGATCTTCGCGCTGTATTACAACAATTACGTAAGTGGTAATATTGCTGTTTTCTTTAAATTATTTAAATTAGCCTTACTGCAAATAAGTATAACGAAAACATTAATAGTGTTATCATTTATTTTGAATGAGTCTATGAATGAAAAAGAATTATCATATAAAATAATTGGTGTGGCTGTAGATTTGCATACCCAATTAGGACCGGGATTATTAGAGTCTGTTTATGAAACCACTTTGGCCTATGATTTAAGGGAATTAGGGCTTGAAGTGAAAACACAGGTTCCAATGCCATTGGTTTATAAAGAAGTGAAGCAGGATATTGGCTATCGGATTGATTTACTGGTTGAAAATAAGGTAATTATTGAGGTAAAGTCTGTTGAGAATTTAGCTGCTGTTCATTTTGCTCAAACATTAACCTATTTAAAACTGGCAGATAAAAAGTTAGCACTGCTTATTAATTTTAATACAAAACTTTTGAAAGACGGTATTCACAGAATTGTGAATCGATTATAAATTTTGCTCTATATTGTTCTTTGTGCTCTTTGCGAGAAAAAATATGTTGCACGCAAAGCACGCTAAGATTGTTCGCGAAGCCCGCAAAGTTTTTATTGGTATCATTTCTTTGTGCTCTTTGCGAGAAAAAATATGTTTCACGCAAAGCACGCTAAGGTTGTTCGCGAAGCCCGCAAAGTTTTTTTTGGTATCATTTCTTTGTGCTCTTTGCGAGAAAAAATATGTTTCACGCAAAGCACGCTAAGGTTGTTCGCGAAGCCCGCAAAGTTTTTTTGGGAGTATGATTTCTTTGTGCTCTTTGCAAGAAAAAATAAGTTGCATGCAAAGCACGCTAAGGTTGTTCGCGAAGCCCGCAAAGTTTTTTTGGGAGTATGATTTCTTTGTGCTCTTTGCAAGAAAAAATAAGTTGCACGCGAAGCCCGCAAAGTTTTTTTGGGAGTATGATTTCTTTGTGCTCTTTGCAAGAAAAAATAAGTTGCACGCGAAGCACGCTAAGATTGTTCGCGAAGCCCGCAAAGTTTTTTTGGGAGTATGATTTCTTTGTGCTCATTGCGAGAAAAAATAAGTTGCCCGCAAAGCACACTAAGGTTGTTCGCGAAGCCCGCAAGGTTTTTTTTGGTATCATTTCTTTGTGCTCTTTGCGAGAAAAAATATGTTTCACGCAAAGCACGCTAAGATTGTTCGCGAAGCCCGTAAAGTTTTTATTGGTATCATTTCTTTGTGCTCTTTGCGAGAAAAAATAAGTTTCACGCAAAGCACGCTAAGGTTGTTCTCGAAGCCCGTAAAGTTTTTATTGGTATCATTTCTTTGTGCTCTTTGCGAGAAAGAGAAAAAATAAGTTGCATGCAAAGCACGCTAAGGTTGTTCGCGAAGCCCGCAAAGGTTTTTTTGGTATCATTTCTTTGTGCTCATTGCGAGAAAAAATAAGTTGCCCGCAAAGCACGCTAAGGTTGTTCTCGAAGCCCGTAAGGTTTTTTTTGGTATCATTTCTTTGCGCTCTTTGCGAGAAAAAATAAGTTGCACGCAAAGCACGCTAAGATTGTTCGCGAAGCCAGCAAAGGTTTTTTTGGTATCATTTCTTTGCGAGAAAAAATTTACTTAAAAGGCATATCGCCCAAAACTTTCCAATCTGTGTTTTGTATGCTTCATTTTTCTATTTTCATATTTCATTCAAAAAAATATGCTCAAAAAAATGAGAGGTTGTTACATTTGCACAATTTCATACTCATGAGCAATAACCTTCTTCACAACGAATCCATCCCATCTGCACGAAAAAAAATCATTGTTTTAGGAAGCGGCCCCAACAGAATTGGCCAGGGTATTGAATTCGATTACTGCTGTGTGCACGGCTTATTAGCCATTAAAGAATGTGGATATGAAGCCATTATGGTAAACTGTAATCCTGAAACCGTATCTACCGATTTTGATATGGCCGATAAATTGTATTTTGAACCAGTGTTTTGGGAACATTTGTGGGAAATTATTGAATTAGAGCAACCGGACGGGGTTATTGTACAATTGGGCGGACAAACCGCATTGAAATTATCGAAACGCTTACATGAAAAAGGGATTAAAATCATTGGCACCTCATTCGATGATATGGATATTGCCGAAGACCGCGGCCGTTTTAGCGATTTGTTGAAACAATTGGATATTCCTTATCCTGAATATGGCACCGCTTTTACTGCCGATGAAGCTATTGAAGTGGCCAACAGAGTGGGCTATCCTGTTTTGGTAAGGCCGAGTTATGTTTTAGGCGGACAAAGAATGCGGATTGTAATTAATGATGAGGAAGTTGAAAAAGCAGTAGTGAGCCTTTTAAAACATATTCCGGATAATAAAATATTAATTGACCATTTTTTAGACCGTTGCCAGGAAGCAGAAGTAGATGCCATTTTTGATGGCGAAAACTTTCATGTAATGGGTGTGATGGAACATATAGAGCCGGCAGGTATTCACAGTGGCGATAGCAATGCCGTGTTGCCCGCATTTAACCTAAGCCCTTTGTTGGTGGAAACTATGGAGTATTACAGCGAGAAAATTGCACGTGCTTTAAATATAAAAGGGTTGATTAATATACAATTTGCCATTAAAGGCAATACGGTGTATGTGATTGAAGCCAATCCCCGAGCCAGCCGTACCACACCATTTATTGCAAAAGCCCATCAGGTGCCTTATTTAAACATAGCTACCAAAGTAATGCTGGGTGCTGCAAAATTGACCGATTTTGTGATTGAAAAGAAATTAGACGGCTATGCCATTAAAGAACCGGTATTCAGTTTCGATAAGTTCCCCGGTGTAAGTAAAGAGCTGGGTCCTGAAATGAAAAGCACCGGCGAAGCCATCCGGTTTATTAAAGATTTACGTGACCCTTACTTCAGAACCCTGTACAAGGAAAGAAGTATGAATTTGAGTAAGTAATAGGGAAGAAACTTCTTGGAACTTAAACCGGTGGCTCCGTTATTGAATTATAACATTGGGTAGTGCATAACTGAGCAATGGTTTCAAATGAATTACAACTGATTAATATCTACCAATTTATTTCTTAATGCATAAATGGCCAGGCCCATGCGGCTGTGTACATTCAGCTTTTCAAAAAGGGCATTGCGGTAATCATCCAATGTTCGGGGACTGATGAACAAACGTTCGGCAATATCTTTATAGGTTAATTCGGTACAAATTAAACGTAAAAAATCTTTTTCTTTTTCGGTGAGTGTTTCTGGTTCAGAGGCTTTTTGAGCGCCACTTTGCAAACCACTGATTACTTTACCGGAAATGGTATCAGATAAATAAAAATCTTTGTCCAACACTGAATCTAAAGCGCCATTCAATTCTTCCGGTTCTACATTCTTCATTAAAAACCCTTTGGCTCCTAATTTTATCATTTGAATAATATTGGTATCATCGCTTTCCATTGAAAGCGCCAATATTTTAATGTGCGGATGGTGTTTGGTTAACCAACGGGCCGTTTCATAACCATCCATTTCTGGCATATTAATATCTAACAGCACAATATCGGGCAATACCTGTTTACTTAATTTTTCAATAAATTCTTTACCATTACTGGCTTCAAAAGCAACGGTATAATTTTCGTAACTGCAAATTAAACGGGCTAAAGCACTGCGTAATAAAACATGATCGTCAACTACTGCTACTTTATAGGATGGTATATTATTGGCATTGCCAATCATAAGTCAGCGTTTTGTTGTAAAATATGGGTGGTTGATAGCGGTAAAATTATTTTAATTTCAGTTCCGTACTCTAAGATACTGCTAATTTCTATTTCTGCATTAATCATTTTTGCCCGGTTATATAAATTGCTTAACCCAAGCCCGGAGTTTTTAGATGCTTCTTCCATTTTTTCTTTTATACTAAAGCCCACGCCATTATCTTTAATACTCAAAACAAATTTATTTTCTTCCGGATAATACATACAAATATCAATAGCAGTAGCATGCGCATGTTTAATAATATTACTGAGTGCTTCCTGAAACATGCGGAATAAAAATATATTGGTTTCTTCATTAAATTTTACCTGAAAATTACTGGTAGGGTATTCAAATTTTACCTGGTATTTGCCACTTTCTCTTAAACGGTCTACTTCATTTGAAATGGAGAATTCCAAATTAATTTTTTCTGCTTTTTCTGTATGCAGGGTTTTAGTGAGGCGCGATATATCGGCAATTACAAACTTTAAACTATTGGCAGAGCTTATCAGCATTTCTTTGGCCTCAGGTTTTTGAAGCATAATGCGGGCAGTACTTATCGTTAATTTAATAACCTGTAATTGCTGGCCAATGCTATCGTGCAGTTCCTGTGCAATATTGGTCATGGTACGTTCCTGTACAATAATTCTTTCCCTTAAAATTTGCTGTTCGTGGCGTTGTTTCAGCAGGGTCATTTCCCGTAAAAAATTATGCTGGCGCCGTTGGTACAACAATACCATGCCCACAATGAAACCTACCAGACTAAAACCTAGTACGGTTCCAAGTACAATGATAGAGGTGATTTCGTTACCTTGAATCGGCATAAGAATGCAATACTAAACATTGTATACAATATAATATTCAAAATCTGAATGAAAAGATTAAAATTTTTCAGCAAAGTATGCGGTAAGCTCATAACAAAATTGGTAAAGCCATAAATGGGGAAACTCACCGCATAGAAAAACAGCAAGCCGCTGCAAATCCAAAAATCGGGCATACGCACAAGGGTAACCGGTGTGGGGCGGAACAAAATTTCAAAAAAATAATACACTGCACAAAATACTACTACCAAACAACCGGCTGCATAGGTAATGGTATGAAATACCATGATGCCCTGGATGAAGAAAATATTAATAAATGCCGCAAGGCCATACACTACTATGATATATATAAATATTTTTTTTGCTATTGGACGGTGAATGAATTGGCGAATGGTGTATATATAAAATAGGAATTCAAAAGTGGTAAAAATATTATATAATGGGATGGTAGAAATAACTTTTGAACTGAGGTAGGCTCCTGTAATTTCAATAATAAATGTAACCAATAAAAAAATAGCAAATGAGAATAATTTATTAGGCTTAGATTCTTTAATATGGTATATTAAAGATGTAAGCCAACTAGTCATTAAAATTGATAACGCAATAAAATTCATAAATGAAAATAAAAAAAAGAATCAATTATTTGATTCTTTTGAATAAAATTTTATTTAAACAATAGGAATGTTAAATTAAAATCATACCGTCTTCCCCTTTGTCTACCAAAGTAACCCCCAGTTCATTGTCATCAATACTTTTGCCCAATGTGCCTGAACAATAGGGTGGGCATAAACTCATTGCGTTATACGCCAGAATATTGCTTTGCCCGCTGGCATCGGTATAGTAAATATCTTTATTCAACATGCCTACGCCGGTTTCGTTGTGTTTGGTACCTACCATTACTAAGGTTTGGCGGCCGGCATATTCCGGTTTTTCCGCATAATCGGCATCGTAAGCGCCAAAATAAAATTTAATACCATCGGCACCATGGCTTTTGGCTTTGGCAATAAATTCCTCCATCTCTTCTATGCTCCACCATCCACTTAATGAATCTTCTTTACCAATTCTTTCACTGTTGTGTACCCAACGTTCTTGTTTGTAATTACGGATTACTTTGTCAACATGAGCGGTATTTACGTATTTACCAACCTTTAATGATTTTTTTTCAATAGTTTGCATAGCTGTAGGTTTTTTAGATGTTTAAAAATTTGTTGTTTTTGAATGACAGAGTAAAACTATTTAATAGTTTTTTTGAATTATATTCAGAACCCTTTGTTTATCAATCAATTACAGATTAATTTCATTCATAAACAATTCAGCACTAACCTTTTTTATGTACAAACCCGCAAAAAAAACCGTAAAAACACGGGGTAAAAAACCGTAAAAACACGGTATCAAAAACACGTAGTAACCCGCAGAAAAAACCCCGTAAAAGCACGGTAAAAAATACCGTTTTATTTTTTTTAACAATAATTACCTCAATTCAAAATAAGTATAGAAATTAGCTATGGGTTGACCGCCAACCGTTTTTACAAATCCAATATCCTAAGGCTTAGCCCAGTTATTTCCTCAAAATTTCTTCTGAATGTTTTGGGGAAATTTTTTTATACCCTGCCGTAAACAGCAAAAACGTCGATAACATTTTCCTGATTGTGTAATCTGTTGTATTTTTCTTTTTTCTATGCATACATCTGCCCACCCCATACCGCAACATTTTGGCCCCAACTGGCTGCAAAAAGCACCCATGCTGCGTTTGCTGGTTCCTTTTATGGCCGGTATTTTGTTGCAATATCATTTTTCCATTACTTTTTTAACGCTGCTGGTGGGTGGATTGGGCGGTTGCCTGTTGCTCACTGCTTTTCAATTATTACCACTTGCCTGGCGCTACCATTGGTTTTGGGTAAAAGGATGCATACTGCAGTTTATTTTTATAGTATTGGGCATGAGTGTGTATACGCTGCAGGTACAACAAACCCAACCCGCACCCTTGTTACAGCCGGGAAAACAGGAAATACTCGTACAATTTGATGAACCGCTTACAGAGCGTGATAAAACTTATAAGGGGGTAGCCACTTTGCAACAACAAATTGTGAAGGGCAGGCCACAAATGGCTAAAGGTAAAATCATCCTCTATTTTCAAAAAGATACGGCTTTGTTACGGCATATTCCGGCTATACAAGCAGGAACATTGTTGTTAATGCAGGCTACTGTGCAACCCATTGCCAATTCGGGTAATCCCGGTGCTTTTAACTACATAGCCTGGTGCCACCGGAAAGGTATTTATTATCAGAGTTTTGTACCCATGCGGCAATGCGTTGTGGTAACCGGTGGACATTTATCAACCCTGCAAACTACGTTATGGCAACTACGCAAAGGTGTTTTACAAATTTTAGATAAATATATTCCGGATAAAGATGCCCGGGGTGTGGCTGCAGCTTTGTTGATTGGATATCGTAATTATTTAGACCGCGAACTGGTGCAGGCATACAGCAATGTGGGTGTGGTGCATATCATTGCCATTAGCGGGTTGCATTTGGGAATGATATATGGGTTATTGTTCTTTTTACTGGCACCATTGGAACGTTCGGCAAAATGGCGGCCGGTGAAATATTGCTTAATGTTAAGTGTTATATGGCTATTTACCGCAATTGCCGGTGGCGTGCCTTCTATTGCCCGCAGTGCAGTAATGTTTTCATTCATTATTTTGGGGCAATGGTTAAACCGTAACACCCATATTTACAATAATCTGGCCGCTTCTGCATTCTTCTTGTTATTGTACAACCCTTTTAATTTATGGGATGTGGGTTTTCAGCTTAGTTATGCAGCGGTATTGAGTATTGTGTTATTTCAGCCCATTATACAACAACAACTGAACTGGCCGGGACTGCTTAAAAAAATAGGACAATTAATGGCCATTACGCTTGCTGCACAAATACTCACTTTGCCCATCAGTTGGTACCATTTCCATCAGTTTCCGGTTTATTTTTTATTGGCCAATATTTGGGTGGTGCCATTGTCAGGGTTGTTATTATATGGGTTAATGGCACTTTTATTGGTGCATAGCTGGCCTGCGGTTGCGGTACTTTTCGGTAAATTTTTGAACAATGGAATTGAATGGATGAATGCGGGTATTACTGCTATTGATCATTGGCCGCATGCGATTTGGGGTGGTATTCAAATCAATGCATGGCAGACAGGGTGTGTAATCATAGCCATTGCCGGCATGGGTTATTGGTTTTTACAGAAAACAACAGCAGGTATTTATTGGGCACTCCTGGCTACTTTATTGTTTGCCGGCATTCGTTCGGCTGATTTATTGGAAAAGCAACAGCAAACCAAACTCATAGTTTATCAGGTGCCCAAAACGACAGCTATCGATATTATTCAGGGGCGTAACTGCCGGTTTATAGGGGCGCCTGAACTTTTGGAAGATGGATATCTGCGAAATTTTCATTTGCAGCCCTCCCGTATTTTACATCGTATACAAACTATTCAGGTGTTAGATACCCAATTAACCGCACCTAAAATCATTACCCTGCAACAAAAACAGATTGTATGGCTCAACAATCGGCTAACTTTATCCTCATTACCGGCTCCGTCTATACATCCAGAAGTAGTGATTCTTTCCCAAAATCCAAACGTTTCGCTGCTGGAAATACACCGGCAATGGCCTTGTAAACAGTTTGTTGCCGATGGTAGTAATTCCTTGTGGAAAATCAATCAATGGAAAAAAGAAGCCGAGGCTTTACATTTGCGCCTTCATTCCATTCCCGAATCGGGGGCTTTTACTTTAAATTTATAGCCACCGCGGGTTATTCCGGCAAACAACCAATCGTACCATAGTATGCAAAAACAAATGAAGTCGGCCCTAGTTTCAGTTTTTTATAAAGACGGATTAGCGCCCATTGCCCGGCAATTACAGGCATTAGGAATTACTATTTATTCAACCGGTGGCACCCAACAATTTTTAGAAAAAGAAGTGGGTGTACCCTGTGTAGGCGTTGAAACACTTACCCATTATCCGAGTATTTTGGGGGGAAGGGTAAAAACCCTGCATCCGGCCGTTTTTGGCGGAATTTTAGGCAGAAGAGCAGAAGCACAGGATATGGCCGAAATGCAACAGTATGCCATTCCTGAAATTGATTTGGTGATAGTGGATTTATACCCTTTTGAAGAAACTGTTGCTGCCACCCATGAAGAAGCAAAAATTATTGAAAAAATTGATATTGGCGGTCCGTCAATGATTCGTGCGGCTGCCAAAAATTTTAAAGATGTAATGGTAGTGGCAGCTAAAGAAGATTATGCTGCTTTACTGCAATTGCTTACTGAACAACAAGGTGCCACTACATTGGAACAACGGCGTGCCTTTGCCGCCAAGGCTTTTGAAGTAGTGATGCATTATGATGTAGCTATTCACCAATATTTTACACCCCCGGCTTCTTTAACAGAGCAAGTGTTGCGTTATGGAGAAAATCCGCATCAGAAAGCCGCATTCAGGGGTAATTTAAGCGCTTTGTTTCAGCAACTGCATGGAAAAGAATTATCGTACAATAATTTGGTAGATGTAGAAGCGGCCATTCAATTGTTGTTAGATATTAAAACGGTAGCCAAACAACCGGTATTTGCCATCTTTAAACATACCAACGTATGTGGCATTGCTGAAAGGCCTACTTTGAAAGAAAGCTGGGAAGCTGCTTTAGCCGGCGACCCGGAAAGTGCTTTTGGCGGGGTGTTGATTACCGATCATATTGTAGATGCCGCAACCGCAACCGCTATTCAGGAAATATTTTTTGAAGTATTGATTGCCCCGGGCTTTGATGCCGAAGCCCTGCGTATTCTGCAGTTAAAAAAGAACCGTATTTTATTGCAATTGCATCCTGAAATTACATTGGAAAAACAACAACAAAAATCATTACTCAACGGCATATTGCAACAAACTGCCGATGAAGGAAATATTTTGGAATACAAAGAAACAGGTGGAAGAACTACAACCGAATGGGAAAAAGAAAATTTATTGTTTGCCAATTTGGTTTGCAAACATTTAAAAAGCAACGCAATAGCATTGGTGAAGGATAAACAGCTGGTGGGAAAGGGTTGCGGACAAACTTCGCGTATTGATGCCTTGCGGCATGCCATAGAAAAAGCGCAGCAATTTAATTTTTCACTGAAAGGTGCTGTATTGGCCAGTGATGCTTTTTTCCCTTTTAATGATTGTGTACAAATTGCACATGCTGCCGGCATTGAATGTTATATTCAACCCGGTGGTTCTATTCGCGATAAAGACAGTATTGATTATTGTGTGGAAAATAAACTGGCTATGGTATTTACCAACTTGCGCCACTTTAAACATTAAACACAACCATTGTAGTGCTTTTTATTAATCTGATTCAATTAGGCCACTTCAGTTTATAAGTGGCCTTTTATACACCATGCAAACAAAAACTAAAGCCTATATTGCTTTTGCTGCCACCGGTATTTTATGGGGCAGTACATGGGAAGCCAGTAAAATTGGGGTAGGTACCTTACCCGGTTTACAATTTTCAGCCATACGGCAGTGCATTGCCGGATTGTTGATAATAGGTTATTTTATGGCTAAGGGGCAACCACTACCTACACGCAGACAATTTGTATTTTTAGCAGGAATGGGTTTTTTTACTTTCTTTTTATCAAATGGAGTGAGTACCTGGGGGCTTAATTATATTTCCGGGGGTATGGCTGCACTCATTGCAGCTATGTATCCATTATTTGTTGTTCTCATTGAAATTATTTTCTTCAAAAAAAATATAGCACGTCCTGCCACTTTTTTGGGGCTTGCAATGGGTATAGGCGGTATTGTATTGGTATTTTATGAAAATGCCATACATCAAAACACGCCGCATTATTGGAAGGGTATATTACTTTGTTTAATTGCTACGCTCGGTTGGAGTGTGGGTACTATTTTACTGGCCGGAAACACTTTACAAATACATCGGCAATATGCATTGGGTTGGCAAATGTTTTCTGCTTCTTTTTTTATAGGTTTCCTGGCATTTGTTACCGGTAATCATATTCCGTTTCATCAAATTACACTTACTTCATGGTTCGCTATGGCTTATCTTGTTGTAGCGGGTTCAATCCTGGCTTTTAAAGCATTTTTGTATACGATGGAACATTTAACACCTTCGGTGGCTGCATTGTATGCATATATTAACCCAATTGTAGCTTTGTTAATTGGAGCTGCTTTATTGAATGATGCTTTAACTTTTACAAATATTGTTGGTTCGCTGATTACTTTGGCAGGTGTTTATATTGTGAATAGAAGTGTACAAGTCCATACAATGACCATTGCCGATGCCGAGGGCATGTAGTACCCATATTTACGGTGTTGTAAAAAAATTGTAAAAAGCTTGTTTCCACGCTTTCATATTCCACTCATTACTAATGCAGTGATTATGCCATACCGGCATGCAAAAACCATTTACCGATTGGGTTATTGTTATCAATTGCTGTAACTCGGTATAAGCGGCCTGTGGTGTTAGCTTTTGTTGAAAAATGGCAGCAGTATCCATCCAGCAAAAAGGGTAAACCGTTAGGTGGGTGGTAGTTTCTTTTGGTAAATGATACCATTGAAACGGTTGTGCATACGATGCCCTGAAACCATTTACAGTGCTGTATCCCATTGAATAGTCGGCGGTAATTCCTAACTCAATCAGTTGTTCATAGCTTTCCGGTAAATGAAAGTGTAAGTAATGAAATCGGTTTTTGGTGATGGGAGATTTTATAAGGTTAGTAAGGATTTTTATTTCCTGCTCAGCTACGGCTAAGTTCGGTGCCGTACTGCTTTGTACCGATAAATGAATGCCCGTTTCAAATTGCTGGCTGATGCGTTTAATGAGCCTTTGCATTCCTTTTTTATAGGGTGCAATATTTTTATCTAATTTATGTTTATTTTGGGATAGCAGAAAAAAGAATAATGCAGGAAGGTGCTGGGTAGTTAATATTTGAGTCATCTCATCAAATACGTCAAACGGATCACGTTGGTTGCCGGTAAATACACGTGCTGATTCTGTAAATTTCTCAAAATTTCCTGTTATCATGGCTTTAAAAAAATCTGCCATGTTTTTTATGATTCCCCGGTAATGGTATTTAAATGCCATATCAATATCAAAACCGGGAATAAATGTGAATGAATGTTGGGGTAATTGGTATGCAGGAAACAGGCATTGCATCTTTTTTTCAAACTGTTGCAACCACAAATCAATTAAGGGTATTTGGAGAAAATTTTCACGATAGGCTAAGCTTTTGTTTGCAGGGAACCTGCCAAAACTATCCGTTTCATGTGGTAAGTATTCTTCGTAACGGGATAGTAAATAAAATGATGCAGCAAAAATATCAAAGCCTAATTCACTCGCAAAACAAAAAAAAACGGGTGGTTTAAACCAATTGTCAATATATATCCGTTGTTTGTGTATATCGGTTTGATGTAACAGTCCGTGTGGTATAACATTTAAGCAAGGGCACTGAACCGTTAAAGTGGAGTAATTAATTTTAATGGATTTACACTTTTCAAAAAAGCGCAGGTCATGCGTAATTTGCCAATGTTTGCCTAACAAGGTTTCTATAATATAAGTTAACCTGGGCGAGGGTTCTTTTGCAAACAGCAAGTGTGTGGGGTTAGCAGCTTTCATAGGTAATACATGCTATCGTTTAGGTGCCTGTTCTTTCCACAACTCATTAAAAGTTTTTGGGCTGAACTGTAATGCGGTTCTGTGTTTAGTCCAGTCTTTGAATAATCGATGCACCATTTTGGTTTTCAGCTTTCCATTGCCTGTATTCATCATGCCTCTGTGCAGGCTGGCCATTTTCCAGGCTTTCCAGGCCAAACGTTCTGAGAGTCCACTATTGCCTTCCTGAACCGATTCGTGCCTGTTTTCTAACAATAATTCATGCAGATTAATACGTACCGGACAAACCTCTGTGCAGTTACCGCAAAGTGAGGATGCAAAACTGAGGTGTTGATACTCCTTCATTCCCTTTAAATGGGGCGTAATTACACTGCCAATGGGGCCGCTGTAGGTGGTTTCATAGCTATGGCCACCAATATTTTTATATACTGGGCAGGCATTTAAACAGGCACCGCAGCGTATACAGTACAATGCTTCACGGGTTTTTGCATTGGCCAAAAGGTTGGTGCGGCCATTGTCTAATAATATCACATACATTTCTTCAGGTCCGTCTGTTTCACCGGGTTGCCGCGGCCCTGTAATAATGGAATTATAAACGGTAATTTGCTGGCCAGTGCCAAACGATGACAATAAGGGCCAAAACAAAGGCAGGTCATACACCGAGGGTAACACTTTTTCAATTCCCACAATTACAATATGGGTATTGGGCCAGGCGGTTGTTAAACGTGCATTGCCTTCATTTTCAGTAATGGCAATACTGCCAATATCGGCCAGAATAAAATTGGCACCGGTTATCCCAATTTGCGCCGCAGTATATTTTTCCCTCAATTTTTGCCGGGCAATCTGCGTAATTTCACCGGGGGTTAAGCCACCGGGAACACCCAATTTATCGGCAAACAATTTAGCTACATCTTCCTTGCTTTTGTGCATGGCAGGGGTAACAATATGGTAGGGTGGTTCGCCATCCAATTGTTGAATGTATTCTCCCAAATCGGTTTCTACACTTTCAATGCCATTGGTTTCTAAAAAATGGTTTAAGTGAATTTCTTCGGTAACCATACTCTTGCTTTTTACAACAGTAGTACAGTTTTTAGCTTTACAAATATGGCCAATGGCAGCCAGTGCCTGTTCGGTATTTTCGGCCCAGATAACCTGCGCCCCACGGGCTGTTATTTGTTTTTCGAATTGCTCTAATAAAGTATCTAATTGTTCAATAGCACGCCATTTAATATTCTTGGCTTTTTCGCGAACAGCAGGCAGGTCGGCAAATTGTTGTTGCCCTTTTGGAACGGCAGCATTGTATTTGCCAATATTGAAATTAATTTTTCGGCGATGGTCTAAATCGGGTGCTTTAATGGTGCTTTTTGCAATAAAACCTGCTGCATTTTTGTTCATATCCTCTCAATTTAATGCTGATAAACACTTGCAATTTGAATTCAAAAAATTATTTTTTGGCCAGGCGCATATTTTCGGCGGTTGCTGACAGCGCTTCATAAAATTCGGTACCATATTTTCGAATCAGTGCATCTTTTAAGAAAAGATATACCGGTACTTTTAGTTGTTTACCCAGCGAACAGGCCGGACTGCACATCTTTTCCCTTGGTTCATAATTTACATATTCCACATCTGTATGTTTTTTACTGGCCGAAATGCGAATGGGGTATAAGTGACAGCTGATGGGCTTTTTCCATTGGGTTAGGCCTTGCATATATGCTTGTTCAAAAGCGCAAAGAATAACACCTTGCGCATCACGTTTGCCATAAATACAAATGCCTGAGCCAATGGTTGGGGTTACCCAGCCAAATTCCTTATCGTACACTGCTTCACCCTGTTTTTCCAGTTCTTTCAGTCCTGCTGCACTCATAAACGGCTTAGCTGCGGCAATGCTATCTTTTATTGATTTCAATTCGTCCATTTCCAGGGGCGCACCGGCATCGCCATCCTCGCAACAACTGCCTTTACATTTATTTAAATCGCATACAAATTGTTCTTCTACTACGGCATCGCTGATTAATACCTGATCAATTGCTATCATTTTATGTAATCGGGTTTAAATGGGTATTGGTTACAAAGGTAAAAGGTTTGGGGAAGTGATGGGTTATTTGCGGAAGATAGCTTTTTGATGAAGCAAGAAAGCCAAAGGCTACAGATTCATTTTTCTAAAAATTCTCAGACATTCATTGTGAAATCAGCATTCATATACATTTTGTTCGTTTTATTATAATAAAGCGAAAAGAGAGTAATTCAGGCCTGTGCTGATAAGGCACATTTCTGATATAACCCTCTTGACGATGTAATAAAAAGGTGATGTAATAAAAATAAGAGAATGTAGAGATTTTTGAAAGTGAATTGTTTGGATTGATAGAATCTTTTTTAATGATTCTTAATCTGCCTGCTTACCTTATTTTCCTGGTGGTTAATTTTTTCCTGTTGTTCTCTGGTAATATGCCCGTCATGTTTAGCAGCCATAGCTCTTTCTTCTTTGCGTATAGCACGATCTTCTTTGTGTAATTTAGCAGCTTCTGCTTTGCTCATTTTGCCATCTTCCACCTTATCATGAATGCGGGTATTCTGATTTTGTAAACGATCGTTTACCTGATCGCGGCGGGGATGGGTTTTATCCCATTTTTTTTCTTGTGCAAATGATGCAACAGAAATACTTAATAGGGCTACAACGGCCAATGGTAATAGTTGTTTTGTTTTCATGATAGTATTTTTTAATTGTTTAAAGGTAATAGACTTGAAGAATAATGCAAGGTTTAAATGAACACAAGGGCAAACTGACATGTTCTGAAATAGGTTGACAGAACTGTTCACTTTATTTTGCATAAAATGAGTCAAAAAAAGAAAAACAAAAGAGGAAATTGTTGCCGGATATTTTACAAGCAACTACACTTATCTTTGATTACAACGATAAAGGTGATTATAGTAGAGATGTGCCTTAAAAACACTGGCTCGAAAGTAATCATCTTTATTTTTTAAAAGGTACTCGTTGTGATTTGCTTTCAAATGCTTTTAATCAGATTTTTAATGGCGTTCTATTGTTCATGTGTTTAATCTTTGCTTTTGTAAAATAGTGTTCTTTCCAACAGTGTATGCATAAACTGATGCAGGAATATATTTTAATTTTAAGTCGTCTATTTCTTTTGTCCCTTCTTTGTCAATAGTTGTAATTAAAGACGTTTTCAAGTTGTTGTCTCTTAGGAATTGCAGTAGAGGTTTTAAGTCGCCTGGTTTTTCAAAAAACTGATTACTCCATTTGATTTCTACAGCCCATTGCGGTTTAAAATTTTTGTCGTCAAGTTTTACCATATCAACTTCTCCTTTCTGCCATCTGGCATAATATGGAGTGAACCAATCTCTGTGCAGCCATTGAGCATAGATAGCTGTTTCTACCATGTTTCCTATGAACGGGTCAGTTGGTTGTAGCGGAGCAAACAACGCACTTCTCAATGAAGGATTAGTCAGGTAAATTTTGAACTGTGTTGCTCGTTGAAATTGTTTGGGCTTATTTGAAATTTTATGAACAACTTTTATAAGAAATGCAGCTTCTAAGTATTCAATGTAACGTTTAATGGTGTTCTTTTGAACGCCTGAATTTTTACTCAATTCTTCAAGGCTTACTTCTCCGGCACTGTTATATGCAATTGCCGTAAATAGCGAATTGAGTTCTTGAACGTCTCTTATTCCGTAAAGGCTGGGCAAGTCTCTTAATAAAACTTTGTCGATAATGTCACTTCTGATGTAGCGTCCCGGATTGCTTTGAATTTTATCTGAGAAAATAACTTCGGGATAACCACCATAATTGATATAGTCCAAAAAATACTTGTTAAGTTCATTTATATTATTGGTGCTGTAAAACTTTGTCAAACTACCTTGCCAGTCCAAATTGGTTTCTGTGATTAGTCTGTTTAATTGTTTTAAATGTAGAAACTCATTAAAAGTTAAAGGTGGTAACATGAAATCTGTGAATCTTCCTGCACCGCTCTCGTTACTCTTAAGTCGTAAAGCAGCTGCAGCAGAACCCGAGACCACAAATCGAGTATGAGGATAACTGTCAACCAATGACTTTAGATGCACTTCCCAATCTTTTAAATATTGTATTTCGTCAAAGAAAATAAACCACCCTTTAGGACTATATTGTTTTGTTGCTTTTCGGCAAAAGGTAAAAAGTTGCTCTAAACTAATATTGTTGTAAATAGGCGTTTCAATAGATATGAAAGCTATTTTCAGAGGGTCAATTTCGTTTTCAAGAAGATTTTGAACTGCATGATACATCATTACTGTTTTCCCAACTCTTCGAGGTCCCATTAGAACAACAGCACGTCTAACACCTGTCTCTGTAACGAGTGGCATGAATAAGTCAAAATATAATCTCCTTTGCATCGAGGTATAATAATCTTCTACTGTTCCTGTCACCCACCAAGGATTTTCAAATCTTAGTCGGTCGAGAACCTGTTCTTCAGAGTATGGTAATAAAGTCATTTTTAGTCATTTAATATCGCAAAAATACAATAATAAGATTATTGTACAAATCTTATTTATCATAAAATTGTGTCAATAAGGAAATTTACTTTAATAATGTTGCTTAATTGTCAGAATTGGTTGACGCTAAAATACGCTTGCTATCAACAGTTTGCGTGTTGCCGTAGTTGGCAATTTCGGTGCACTTCACTGTCAACCTGCACAAAGGTTTGATAGTATGTCTCGACCTAAAAAAAGTTTACACTATTTGGTTAATAATCCTAACACAAGTTTACATATAATTGTTAATACTAAATAAGGTTAACATTAAAAATGTTAATTGTTGCCGAGTATTTGACAGGCAACTACACTTATCTTTGATAACAACGATAAAGGTGATTATAGTAGGGATGTGTCAAAAAACACTGGCTCGAAAGTAATCATCTTTATTTTTTAAAAGGTACTCGTTGTGATTTGCTTTCAAATTCTTTTTATCAGATCTTTGATAACAACAAAAACTTAATGATGTAGAAAATGTCATTTGTTGTGATTTGCTTTCAAATTCTTTTTATCAGATCTTTGATAACAACATTTAAACCTTTTAAATG
The DNA here is from genome assembly GCF_004100315.1 of Hydrotalea sp. AMD. Taxonomy (NCBI): domain Bacteria; kingdom Pseudomonadati; phylum Bacteroidota; class Chitinophagia; order Chitinophagales; family Chitinophagaceae; genus Hydrotalea; species Hydrotalea sp. AMD. The sequence continues at coordinate 153,307 of NZ_SCKY01000009.1, forward strand.
CCACGGGGCATCGTTGTGATTTGCTTTCAAATTCTTTTTATCAGATCTTTGATAACAACTGTTTTATCTTTTTCCGCAACCTTATTGCGGTTGTGATTTGCTTTCAAATTCTTTTTATCAGATCTTTGATAACAACTGGCCATGGAATTACTCAAACAATCCACCTGTTGTGATTTGCTTTCAAATTCTTTTTATCAGATCTTTGATAACAACCTCTGTTTGGTAAGCAAAGAAAACAATACCGTTGTGATTTGCTTTCAAATTCTTTTTATCAGATCTTTGATAACAACTTCAGTTATTTTTGAAAGAATAACCATACTGTTGTGATTTGCTTTCAAATTCTTTTTATCAGATCTTTGATAACAACCGCATTTCCCGTAAAGTTTCCCGTTTTTGTGTTGTGATTTGCTTTCAAATTCTTTTTATCAGATCTTTGATAACAACCCGGATAAAAAGTTTGGCTACGGATTTCAGTTGTGATTTGCTTTCAAATTCTTTTTATCAGATCTTTGATAACAACAGGCTATGCCAATAAAAATGGCTTTGAGCTGTTGTGATTTGCTTTCAAATTCTTTTTATCAGATCTTTGATAACAACATAAATGAGTTAGTTAGGTTAGCAAATGGTGTTGTGATTTGCTTTCAAATTCTTTTTATCAGATCTTTGATAACAACGAAAAGGCTGAAAAAGAAAGAATTGAAGCCGTTGTGATTTGCTTTCAAATTCTTTTTATCAGATCTTTGATAACAACGGCAACACTGGATTCACATTAATCCTGCTCGTTGTGATTTGCTTTCAAATTCTTTTTATCAGATCTTTGATAACAACAGGCAACACTGGATTCACATTAATCCTGCTGTTGTGATTTGCTTTCAAATTCTTTTTATCAGATCTTTGATAACAACAACACAAAATGGCGAGGTTATTATATATTAGTTGTGATTTGCTTTCAAATTCTTTTTATCAGATCTTTGATAACAACATAAGCTATTCAAATCAAAGTTATGGCTAAGTTGTGATTTGCTTTCAAATTCTTTTTATCAGATCTTTGATAACAACCTTTATCGTCTTTTTCAATAGTAGTAGTATGTTGTGATTTGCTTTCAAATTCTTTTTATCAGATCTTTGATAACAACAGCGATAGAATAAACAATGAGCTTTTGTATGTTGTGATTTGCTTTCAAATTCTTTTTATCAGATCTTTGATAACAACTAAAATATTTGCAAATTTTATCATATTCATGTTGTGATTTGCTTTCAAATTCTTTTTATCAGATCTTTGATAACAACATACAATGGTAAATTCATTGTTATTAAAGAGTTGTGATTTGCTTTCAAATTCTTTTTATCAGATCTTTGATAACAACAACAAAAGGCCTTTAACACTCCCTGTTATTGTTGTGATTTGCTTTCAAATTCTTTTTATCAGATCTTTGATAACAACAAACCCTTCTAAAGCAGGAGTAACATGTGAGTTGTGATTTGCTTTCAAATTCTTTTTATCAGATCTTTGATAACAACAAAGAAAATTATAAAAACGGGGAACGTGATGTTGTGATTTGCTTTCAAATTCTTTTTATCAGATCTTTGATAACAACGCACCCATACTGGGATGATAAAGGCGCCTAGTTGTGATTTGCTTTCAAATTCTTTTTATCAGATCTTTGATAACAACATCTACTTGATTTTGCTGACCAATCTTGTGTTGTGATTTGCTTTCAAATTCTTTTTATCAGATCTTTGATAACAACATTATCTAAATATGGTAATGGTGTAACTAAGTTGTGATTTGCTTTCAAATTCTTTTTATCAGATCTTTGATAACAACAAAAGAAACGAAGCCGGTAAAAGAAGCAGAGTTGTGATTTGCTTTCAAATTCTTTTTATCAGATCTTTGATAACAACAACTTTACAGCTATGATGATTAAAGAACTTGTTGTGATTTGCTTTCAAATTCTTTTTATCAGATCTTTGATAACAACTTCTCTTCATTATATTGGTATTGCGTTCCGGTTGTGATTTGCTTTCAAATTCTTTTTATCAGATCTTTGATAACAACTGAGTTGGCTAAATACAAAGGAATGACACAGTTGTGATTTGCTTTCAAATTCTTTTTATCAGATCTTTGATAACAACCAAATAGATGGATTTGATAAAGATTTAACTGTTGTGATTTGCTTTCAAATTCTTTTTATCAGATCTTTGATAACAACTCATTGCTCCTGATAATGAGGTATTTAATGGTTGTGATTTGCTTTCAAATTCTTTTTATCAGATCTTTGATAACAACTTCCCCGTTGTACCTGATGACATACCATTGGTTGTGATTTGCTTTCAAATTCTTTTTATCAGATCTTTGATAACAACTTTTTTTCATATTTTTAATTTTAAGCTATTGTTGTGATTTGCTTTCAAATTCTTTTTATCAGATCTTTGATAACAACCCATCCTCTTTAAACCCCGTAACCTTTCCGGTTGTGATTTGCTTTCAAATTCTTTTTATCAGATCTTTGATAACAACGAAACTGTGAAAGCTGATATTGAAGCCGCAGTTGTGATTTGCTTTCAAATTCTTTTTATCAGATCTTTGATAACAACAATCCGCTTGGTTAAGAAATCTGTTGCCATGTTGTGATTTGCTTTCAAATTCTTTTTATCAGATCTTTGATAACAACTTTTATAGCAATTTTGTTGCATGGCAACAGTTGTGATTTGCTTTCAAATTCTTTTTATCAGATCTTTGATAACAACTGATGATATTAAACTAACCACAAGGCAACAGTTGTGATTTGCTTTCAAATTCTTTTTATCAGATCTTTGATAACAACTTTAAACCTGTACAGATTAACATGTTTCAGTTGTGATTTGCTTTCAAATTCTTTTTATCAGATCTTTGATAACAACTCAAAAGCTTTCATTTCACGGCGTTTCCAAGTTGTGATTTGCTTTCAAATTCTTTTTATCAGATCTTTGATAACAACCATTATTCACAGCAGGTATGGCCGGTAATGTTGTGATTTGCTTTCAAATTCTTTTTATCAGATCTTTGATAACAACGACCAGCTTAAACAAATTGGAGAAAGAGTAGTTGTGATTTGCTTTCAAATTCTTTTTATCAGATCTTTGATAACAACTATTCCTTCCAAAACATTTCAAAGGTTACTGTTGTGATTTGCTTTCAAATTCTTTTTATCAGATCTTTGATAACAACACATATTGATCGGCACTGAATGCACGTTTGGTTGTGATTTGCTTTCAAATTCTTTTTATCAGATCTTTGATAACAACTGTATCCACGTTCGCTTTGTCGTATTGCTGTTGTGATTTGCTTTCAAATTCTTTTTATCAGATCTTTGATAACAACTAATTCACTTTTGGTGCGTACCATGTCTGGGTTGTGATTTGCTTTCAAATTCTTTTTATCAGATCTTTGATAACAACTAACCCGAATATCACCAAAGGCATTAATGAGTTGTGATTTGCTTTCAAATTCTTTTTATCAGATCTTTGATAACAACCTTTTTTTCTGGTAGCGCCTCCGCAATTCTGTTGTGATTTGCTTTCAAATTCTTTTTATCAGATCTTTGATAACAACTGGCGACACCATCTTAGAGACTATGTATGGGTTGTGATTTGCTTTCAAATTCTTTTTATCAGATCTTTGATAACAACATACACATCTTCAATGTTAGGCGTGTTTGGTTGTGATTTGCTTTCAAATTCTTTTTATCAGATCTTTGATAACAACATGGTTAATGATAGTATCTGCCACATCTGTGTTGTGATTTGCTTTCAAATTCTTTTTATCAGATCTTTGATAACAACGATGGCTCAAATTTTTCAATCAATACATCGGTTGTGATTTGCTTTCAAATTCTTTTTATCAGATCTTTGATAACAACTCCAATCCGTTTGAACGAGCAACACGTGCTGTTGTGATTTGCTTTCAAATTCTTTTTATCAGATCTTTGATAACAACTCAAATGTTGATTTAGATATTTTAAATTCCGTTGTGATTTGCTTTCAAATTCTTTTTATCAGATCTTTGATAACAACTTCTTAGCCGGAATGGGCTTAATTACTTCTGTTGTGATTTGCTTTCAAATTCTTTTTATCAGATCTTTGATAACAACATTGTTAGATGCCAAAGATGATTTGATGGTGTTGTGATTTGCTTTCAAATTCTTTTTATCAGATCTTTGATAACAACGCTAAAGAAAAAAAGTTAGAATGGCTAACAGTTGTGATTTGCTTTCAAATTCTTTTTATCAGATCTTTGATAACAACCGAGCTTATTAATGCCGCAGCCGAGCAATGGTTGTGATTTGCTTTCAAATTCTTTTTATCAGATCTTTGATAACAACAACGACTTTAAAAATAATAAACATGGCTAAGTTGTGATTTGCTTTCAAATTCTTTTTATCAGATCTTTGATAACAACAACCACTAAAATAAAAAACAATGAAGTACAGTTGTGATTTGCTTTCAAATTCTTTTTATCAGATCTTTGATAACAACAGGTAATTATACGGGAGCCATAAAGGTCTGTTGTGATTTGCTTTCAAATTCTTTTTATCAGATCTTTGATAACAACTAATAGTATCTTTTCTGTTTAGATCACGACGTTGTGATTTGCTTTCAAATTCTTTTTATCAGATCTTTGATAACAACTTCGGCGCTGAAACAATGCGGGATGGGGGTGTTGTGATTTGCTTTCAAATTCTTTTTATCAGATCTTTGATAACAACAGTAAATGCTGTAATACAATGACTGTAAGGGTTTTCAAAGAAAATAGAAAGAAAAAAATGATTGAAATGGCTGTGCCTGCAGTTGGCAGGGCAGCCTTTTTACTTTTCTATTTTTGTTATATTGCATTAAAATAACTCTAATTGCTGGGGTATGGGTTGTGCCGGCGCTTCTTTTTTACCCTGAAATAGCTCCATCATCCCAAATTGTTTGTCGGTAATGGTCATAATGCCCACATGCCCTTTTTCAGGTAATATTTTTTTAACCCGCTTTATATGCACGGCGGCGTTTTCCATGCTGGGGCAATGCCGCAGGTATATGGAAAATTGAAACATTACAAAGCCATCGGCCATAATTTTCTTCCTGAATTCTTGTGCCGTTTTTCGCTCTGTTTTGGTTTCGGTAGGTAAATCGA
>NZ_SCKY01000089.1:0-1268 GCF_004100315.1 Hydrotalea sp. AMD
GTTTGCAATTGTTTGGGTACTTTAATTACATCCCCTTCTTCTAACAGTAAATTATATACAGAACCTGGGTTGTTCAATGCCTCCCCTAAACGGATACCTACCTGCTTTTTGGCTTCGGTAATGGAAGCTTCTAACTGGCTTTTTTGGGTACTGTCGGTTAAAAGGGCTGCACCATTAGCATCAGTAGTGTTTAAAGCATTACCGCTTTGGGCCTCTAAGGCATTCAGTTTATTATTAATCAGCGTACTATCTGCCGCTGTTTGCTGCTGGTAAGTATTGCGGATGAGGATGGCCCCGGATGGATAGGCATCTTCTTTTAAACCACCGGCTCTTTTAATCACATCACTCAACCGTTCGGTATTGGCTGATACGGTGTATTGGCCGGGATAGAGTACCTCGCCTTGTACCTCCACGGTAATCTGGTCTTTATACAATGGTGAACGGCGAACAGAAACAATATCGAAGGGTTGCAGACTGATATTATTGGCGGTATCATTGGCCAGATTATCGGTAGTTAGGTTAATTTCTTTAATAATAGCATAGGCATTAGAGTCGGTACCATTATTGGCGTTACGAATGCGGCGAGAAACTTCAATTTGTTTTAAGCTAGCCCCATCTTTTAGTCCGCCGGCCATTAAAATCAAATCCTCCACCTTCATATTTTCAGCAAAAGGATACTGAGTGGGTTTATTCACTTCGCCGGTAATGGTTACCCGGTATTTTTCCCGTACATCGGGTATGGCATAAATATGGATGGAATCTTCCCGCTGCAGCGGAATATTGTATTTACCATCCATTACATCCTGCACATTAAAATTCAGGAGCAAAGGCTGGTAATCTTTATCTAACCGGCGGATAACGGCACGGGTTACATACGCATCTTCTCTGGGCTGCACCGCTTTTACCAATTGTTGCAGGGTAGGCATATCGTTTAAACCATAAGTGCCGGGATGGTACACCGCACCGCTTACCAATACCCTGTTGGCATACAGATTGGCAATACTATCTACCAATATGGCATCGCCCGATACCAATTTGAATTGTTGGAACTGATTGGCAGGTATGGTTAACATTTCGCGGTTGGCAGTGCCAAAACGTTGTATGCGTACCCTGGCTTTATAGGCAATATCGGCAAAACCGCCGCTGTATTGCAATACGGTGGAAAGATTATCTGCTGCACCCAGCTCATAAATGGCGGGCTTTTTAATGGCACCTTTAATGGCTACCCGCAATTGATAAGGGGCCACACTAATTACATCGCCATCCTG